>CAYOHA010000006.1:0-26670 GCA_964403625.1 uncultured Dehalococcoidales bacterium
ACGATGGAGAACACATCCCTGACTCACTATATAGCCGATTAGGTTGCGGCGTTTCATTGAGTTACACTTGAACCTGTATTTTTCTTTTTACTATTTCTCCGCCTACTCCTTTGTCCCTCAGTTCCCGCTGACTTTCGAGTATGAGTTGGACTGCTTCTTTCAGGTTTTGCTCCACTTCCTTAACTGTCCTGCCCTGACTAAAAGCCCCGGGAACAGCATCTACCCAGCCAATATACCACTTATCACGCTTTTCAATAGTAGCTTCGAATGTTTGTTCCATACCATACCTTCCATAACTGTCAGTATACACTAGCGAGGTAAGTAAATCTATCATTCCTTTTCTGGAACAAGACATCAAGATCAAGCTTTTATTTTCTATACTATAGAAGCCCTCTCTTTTTCCCTTTACGAAAGGGAGAAGTTTAGGTTTAGTGTGTCCGAAAATGTCGTTCTGAAGGAGTGTAGCGACTGAAGAATCTCAGGGAGGGGTAGTTAGAAATCCCCACCAGACCATGAGATCCTCCCGCCTGCCATAGTCCTGAAGGGACGGCGGGCAGGTCGCTTCGCTCAGGATGACATAATGGTACTACTTTTATAGCGAAGCAAAAAGGGGAAGTAAGGAGGATTTAAATAAAAATATCAGGATTGACAAGAAGTACTTAAGTGATTAAAGTGTCAGGTATAAACAGGCAATAACACAGGAGGTGAATAGATATAGTATGACGGATGCCGAGAAGTACTGGAACCCGATTCTGGAGACATTACCTCAGGAGAAGCTTAAAAAGCTTCAGTTAAAAAAATTCCAGAGAATCTTCAAGTGGGCTTATGAACGCTCAAAATTCCATCATAGACTTTACAGGGAAGCCGGTATCGAGCCGGGCGATATCAGGACGTTTGAGGACATTCGAAAGGTGCCCAAGGTAGAAAAATCGATGATGAGGGCAATTCAGGGGAAAGCCCCTTTCCCCTACGGAGATATACTATCTGTTCCCCTGGAGGAAGTTACTACCTACCACCAGACCAGCGGCACCACCGGACAGCCGGTATATCAACCTGATACCTGGCAAGACTGGGAGTGGTGCGCGGAAAGCTGGGCTTATATCCTTTATGCTCAGGGCTACCGGAACTATGACCGGGTCTTCATGCCCTTCGGTTACCATACTGCTATTGCTTTTTGGCAAGCGCACTACGGCGCTGAGAAGCTGGGCTGTGAGGTTATCCCCGGCGGCGTACTGAATACCGAAGCGCGGATACTCAAGATACAGGAGCTAAAAGCCACCGCCATGATGGCAACCCCGACATATGTGCTGGGTATGGCTGATACTGCCAGAAGGAAGCTGGGAATTGACCCGGCCAAGGACCTGCAAATAAGGAAAATAACTGTCGCCGGTGAGCCCGGAGGCAGTATACCTACTACCAGAAAAAGAATAGAAGAGGCATGGGGAGCTAAGGTCTATGACCATGTAGGAGCTACCGAGCTTGGTGCCTGGAGTTATGAGTGTACTTACCAATCAGGTCTCCATGCCAATGAGGCGCTATTCCTGGTCGAAATAGAGGATGTTGAGACTGGTGAGCTTATTACTGAGCCCGGCAGGACGGGAAAGATGGTCATCACTGCCTTTGACCGACTGGCTCAACCCTGCGTCAGATTCGATTCAAAGGATATTATCGAATGGAGCCCTATTGAGTGTGAATGCGGACGTACTTTCAGGTTGACCAAGGGAGGAGTTATTGGCCGGGCTGATGATATTACCAAGGTAAAGGGAGTATTGCTGGCGCCGACTTCCATTGAGGAAGTGGTCAGAAGTATTCCTCAACTGGGTGATGAGTTTGAGGTGCTGGTGACCAAGAAGGGTGACCTTGATGATATCACTTTGAGAGTGGAGTTAGTATCGGGGCAAGAGGATAATGTTGACGCCGTTAAAAATAAGCTGATAGACCAGCTGAGGATAAAGACCGGATTGGGATATAACCTGGAATTTCATAAATATGGTAGCCTACCCAGGTACGAGCTTAAAGCGAAAAGGTTTAAGGACCTACGGCACAAGGAGTAATAAAGTGGCAGAAAAATACAAAATAGAGGATATGGCAAAAAAAATAAAAATTTTAAAAAAGAATGCGACCGAATTGAAGGGTATCTCTGGTGGCATTCAGGCAGTTGATAAGAATGTTGACCGGATTCTAGCCAGTATTAAAATGCTGGAGATAAATGTAGGCGATTTAGTCGAAATGGTGCAGTGATACAATCAAGAATATGAAAGTTATAAGACATAATATTGGAAACATTGTCTTTCTTGCGCTAATAGGATATATTATGTTATCATTTAGCTAAGGCAAATATGATCACGGAGAAAGGTAAGGCACTAGAGCTAGCCATAGGCCAGATTGAAAAGAAATTTGGCAAAGGCTCAATTATGAAGCTGGGTGAGTCAGCCGCCATGTCACCAGTGGAGGCTATCCCCAGTGGTTCATTGTCATTAGACCTAGCCTTAGGAATAGGGGGAATTCCCAGAGGGCGTATTACGGAAATTTTTGGTCCCGAATCATCAGGGAAGACCACCTTAGGTCAGCATATCATTGCTGAAGCTCAAAAGAGGGGAGGTATAGCTGCCTATATAGATGTGGAGCATGCTCTGGACCCCGACTACGCCCGCCGTTGCGGAGTCAATGTTGACGAGATGTATATTTCCCAACCGGACACCGGAGAACAGGCTTTAGAGATTACTGAAGCGCTGGTCAGGAGTGGAGCTGTCGATGTTATAGTAATCGATAGCGTAGCTGCTCTGGCATCCCAGGCTGAAATAGAGGGTGAGATGGGGGATACCCATGTTGCCTTACAAGCCCGCCTGATGTCGCAAGCTCTGAGAAAGCTGGCTGCTGCTATTGGGAAGACGGGGACGGCAGTTATATTCATCAACCAGTTAAGAGAAAAGGTGGGGATAGTCTTCGGTAATCCTGAGGTGACTCCAGGGGGCAGAGCTTTAAAGTTTTATAGTTCGGTAAGGATAGACCTGAGGCGTGCAGATACTATCAAACAAGGTAATGAGATAATAGGCAGTCATGTCAAGGCTAGGGTGGTTAAGAATAAGGTTGCCGCTCCCTTCAGAAGCGCTGAGTTTGATATAATGTTTGACCATGGTATAAGCCGGGAAGGTGACCTTCTTGACCTTAGTGTAGAGCTGGGGCTGGTAAGCAAGTCTGGAGCCTTTTTCTCCTATGGTGATATTCGCCTGGGGCAAGGTAGAGAGAATGCTAAACAGTACCTGTCTCAAAATCCTGAGCTTGCTCAGGAAATAGAGCAAAGGGTTAGAGCCTCAGCTATCACCAGTCATCGTCTTCTGACCAGTGACTCATAAATTTCTAAACCTGATAGGTTAGTCGAACAACAGGATAACAGGTGAATATGAAGCTGAGGCTACATACCTCAGCTTCATATGTTTAAAGGGAGGTAGGTGGTGAATGGGGACGATTACGGCTCTAAATACTGGAAAAGGTCGGAAAAAGCGGGTAAATGTATTTATAGACGGCAAATTTACATTCAGCCTGGGTGCTGAGGTAGCAGCACAAGAGAAACTACAGGTTGAGCAGGCATTATCAGAAGAGCAGGTTGAAATGCTAAAAAAGGCTGATAATCTTAGGCGTTGCCTTAATGCTGCTGTCCATTATCTCAGCTACCGGCCCCGCAGTGAGCCTGAGTTGAGGGGAAGACTCCGCCGGCGTGGTTTTGATGATGATAGTTTAGAGACAGTAGTTACCAGGTTGAAGGAACTGGGTCTTGTGGATGACGCTGCTTTTGCCCAGTTCTGGAAGGAAAACCGGGAGTCTTTCAGCCCACGTAGTCAGTGGCTAACCAAACTTGAACTGAGGCAGAAGGGCGTAGCTGAAGAGATTATTGACCAGGTGGTTGATACTATTGATGATGAAGATAGTGCCTATCGGGCAGCCTTGAAAAAAGCGCGCAGTCTATCCTGGACTGACTACCAGAGTTTTCGTCGTCGTTTGGGAGAACACCTTAAACGGCGTGGATTTAGTTACAGGGTAATTAATAACGTAATTAATCGGCTATGGGATGACCAGGTAGGCAAGAGTATGAAGGAGGGAAGCAGGGAGTATTAGTTATTCCTGTCCTAACCGAAGGAAAATAAAGCTGGAAAGGGAGGTGAGAAAATGGGTGGAAATGAACAATTCTTATACTATTTTGCATTAGTTGCTGCTCTTATCATCGGCGTAATAGCCGGTGGATTAATCGTATTTTTCTTTAGACGAATGGCAATTAATCGTCAACTCCGAACAGCCCAAAGAAGGGCTGCTAAGATGGTGGCTGAAGCTAGAGAAGAAGCAAGGGGAGTTACGCGCGAAGCAAAGGATGAGGTCGAAAGAAATAAAGTAAAAGCTGAATCGGAACTTCGTGAGCGGCGTACCGAATTACAGCGTCAGGAAAACCGTCTGTCCGGGAAAATTGAGTCCCTGGACCGAAGGCTGGAAAGTGTGGAACAACGTGACCGCAATCTGGCTAACAAGGAGAAGAGTATCGAGGCTATGCGTGCTGAGGTTACAGGGATTAGAGATAAGCAGTTAAAACAACTGGAGTTGATTGCAGGGATGTCCAGTGCTGAAGCAAAACAAGAATTGCTTCTAAGAATGGAGTCTGAGACGCGTGAAGAGAGTTCGAAACGTCTTAAGGAGTGGGAAGCTAAGCTAAAGGAGGAATCCGACAAAAGAGCCCAGGATATTCTATCCCAGGCTATCCAGCGATCTGCTTCCGAGGTTGTGTCTGAGATATCAGTGGTCAGTGTTCCTATTCCCAGTGATGAGATGAAAGGCCGACTTATTGGACGAGAAGGCCGTAATATCAGAGCACTCGAGCAGGCTACTGGAGTCGACCTGATTATTGATGATACGCCTGAGGCAGTGACTCTCTCAAGCTTTGATCCGGTACGCCGGGAAGTAGCCCGTCTGGCTTTAACCAAACTTATCACAGATGGGCGCATCCATCCAGCCCGCATTGAAGAGGTCGTTGCCAAGACAAAGGACGAAGTGGAGGTGACTATCTATAGTGCTGGTGAACAGGCAGCATACCAGACAGAAGTGCATGGACTACGTCCTGAATTAATCAGGCTGCTCGGTCGTCTTAAGTACCGCACAAGCTACGGACAGAACGTCCTGGCTCATAGTATAGAAGTCGCTTATTTGTCTGGTATGATTGCTGCAGAACTGGGAGCTAGCATTACAATAGCAAAGAAGGCGGGTTTGCTTCATGATATTGGTAAGGCGGTAGACCGAGAAGTTGAAGGCACCCACGCTGCTATCGGGGCTGACCTTGTCAAACAGTGGGAGAAATCAGCTGAGGTTGTTCAGGGCATCGCTGAGCACCACCTTGAGACCACAAATACCAGTATCTGGGGATATATCATCTCCGCGGCTGATGCTATCAGTAGTGCCAGACCAGGAGCAAGACGTGAGTCACTGGAGAGTTACTTGAAACGACTGAGTGCCCTCGAGGATATTGCCAATGGCTTTAAGGGAGTGGAAAAGTCCTTTGCTATTCAGGCTGGTCGGGAAATCCGCATACTGGTCAAGCCGGAGGAGATTGACGATCTGGGGGCGATGAGGCTTGCCCGTGATATCGTTAAGAAAATAGAGGAAGGGTTGGAGTATCCAGGACAGATTAAGGTCACGGTGCTCAGGGAGACAAGGGCAATAGATTATGCTAAATAGGAGGTTTACTAGGCTCGGATGTTGATATTAGCCGTTGGGGATGTCATTGGCAGACCAGGAAGAATGGCGGTAAAGAAGCTGTTGCCATCCCTGCGTCAGCAGTATAGTCTGGACATAGTCATCGCTAACTGTGAAAACAGTGCTGGCGGCATAGGGGTAACGCCGGATACGGCAGAAGAACTGATTGAAGCTGGTGTCGATGTATTAACGTCAGGCAATCATATTTGGGCCCAGAAGGAGATTTTACCATACCTTGACAGTGAGATGCCTATTATCCGTCCTTTAAATTATCCTCCGGGTATACCAGGCAGAGGCTACATCATTAAAGGTGAGGCTCTAATAGTTAACCTGATAGGAAGAACCTTTATGAGCAATTACGATTGTCCTTTCAGAGCTATGGACAAACTGCTGGCGGAGCTTGAACCTAAACCGCCAGTAATTATTATTGATTTCCACGCTGAGGCAACTTCGGAGAAGGTGGCAATGGGCAGATATCTTGATGGACGGGTTAGTGCTGTTCTTGGTACCCATACGCACATAGGGACTATTGATATTCAGCTTTTACCTAAGGGTACTGCCTATGTTACCGATATCGGCATGACCGGTCCTACAGACTCAATCATAGGTGATGACACAGAGAAAGTACTCCAGCGATTTCTAACCATGATACCTAACCGTTTATCCGTCGGAAAAGGTAGAACAATATTCAACGCCGTGCTGGTCAGGATAAATGATGAGAGTGGTAAAGCAACGGGTATCGAACGTATTCAGCATGAATTAGAGGAAGAGAATTAGTGTCGAAAGTCGACCTACATATTCATTCTTCTGTATCTGATGGGCTATTCAGCCCGGCTGAAATTGTCCGTAAAGCCGCAAAAACAGGACTTATGGTTATAGCTCTAGCTGACCATGACAATGTGGGCGGCATTGCTCCCGCTCTGGAAGCAGTCAGAGATTTCCCCTGGTTGAAAGTAATACCTGCCGTTGAAATCAGCACCGATGTCTCCGACGGTGAAGTTCATATGTTGGGTTACTATATAGATTATTCTCACCACGTACTGCTAACGGCTCTGGAGAAGATGCGTAATTCCCGTCAGGGTCGTGCTCAGGGGATGATTGCCAAATTGGCAGATCTAGGGTTAAATATTGACTGGGAGCGAGTTAGAGAAATTGCTGGTAGCGGCTCGGTAGGTCGTCCTCATATCGCCCAGGCGTTACTGGAAAAAGGCTACATAACCTCAATCCAGGAAGCATTTACAAAATATATTGCCTGGGGTGGTCCAGCCTATGTCGAGCGGGACAAGATGAGTCCTCAAGAAACAATAGGCTTGATACTCCAGGCTAACGGCCTACCAGTGCTGGCACACCCGCTGACCGTTAATGATCCTGAGAGCCTGATAATCGAGCTAATGAAAAGTGACCTGGTTGGCCTTGAGGCTTATTATAAAGATTACACTGCGGAGGAAATTGATAGGCTGATTAGCCTGGCAAATAAATACGGTCTTATAGTTACCGGTGGCAGTGACTATCATGGATTGGATGAAACTACCGAAACTATGATTGGTGGTGTCGATGTGCCGCTGGAAGTAGTAGAGTGTCTTACTTCTCTGGCAGAGCAACGAGTGGCAGGGTCGGCCAACCCATAGCATAGAGGAGAACTTATGCTTATCAAGTTTATACCTTTGATAATCGGCGCCTATCTCCTGGGTTCAATGCCAACAGCTTACCTGGTGGCTAAGTGGCGGCGGGGGATAGATATCAGGCAATACGGTAGCGGTAATGTCGGTGCCGCAAATGTGCTGGCTGTTGTCTCTAAAAGGTGGTCTATTGTAGTAACCCTTTTTGATGTCGGCAAAGGAGCCTTGGTAGTATGGGTAGCACAATTACTCGAGTTTGGTGCTGCTCAGCAGGCTACAGTAGGCGTTGCTGCTATTATCGGGCACAACTGGCCAATATTCCTCCGCTTTCAAGGCGGACGCGGGGTCTTTACCAGCTTGGGCGTCATTACTATGTTGTCACCGTGGCTGGGGCTAATTGCTGTGGTTTTCGCCTATCTTTTCGCCCCATTTCGACAGGTTTCATTTGGAGTGACTTTAATATTAATAATTTTACCTCTAGTAAGCTGGTTTGCCAGCCAGCCGTTAGGTATAAAGGAGCCGTTATCAATCACTCTGGGTATTATTGTGATACTACTGATTATGCTTTTCCGGCGATTATCGGCACCGAGACGTCCGATTAGCGCTTCAGTACCTATTGGACAACTAATCATCTACCGCATATTTTTTGATCGCGATATCAGGGATAGAAAAGCCTGGATAAGTCAGACCCGTTCTCAGGTAAGTAAAATAGAAGAGACTCTCGGACAAGAGGAAAATAAAGAAAGTACAGGCTGACACAATATCACTCGGAGGTTATGTGCTATTTAAAAATGGACTAATAATCTTTAAAGCAGCGGATTGAGGACTGGTTTTCCTCTGAACAAGTTCGTCTACCAGCTTTTCTACATAATCGGTATTTCTTTCAATAAAACTCTTAAGAGAAGATTCTACAGCCATCGTCAATTCCAGTTTAGCCCTCTGTCTACGTCGCTTTTCCAGTTCTCCGCTGGACACAAGGAATTCTTTATGCCTGAAAACCTCCTCAGCTAACTGCTCGACTCCCTTGCCAGTATTTGCTTCGGTCATTACTATATCCGGCTGCCAATTATCATGAGAAGGAGTTTTCATATTAAGCATAGTCTCCAGCCAAACTTTCAGGTTATTAGCTCCTTCTATGTCTGCCTTATTGATCACAAAAATGTCAGCCACTTCCAGTATGCCGGCTTTCATTATTTGGATTTCGTCTCCCATACCTGGCATTAAAACAACAATACACGTATCAACTACTTTGGCAATATCTACATCTCCCTGTCCAGACCCTACTGTCTCGACAAAGATCATGTCCTTACCCATTGCATCCATAACATGAATGGTGGTCATGGTAGCCTTTGATAATCCACCTCTCCAGCCTCTGGAAGCAAGACTACGGATAAATACATCTCTGTCCACTTTACGGCTTTGTATCCTTATTCTGTCACCCAACACTGCTCCACCGGTAAACGGACTGGTCTGGTCAACGGCAACAACACCGATAGTTATCCCCTTGTTCTTTCTGATGATTTTGATAAGACTACCAAGAAGTGTGCTTTTACCGGCGCCCGGGGCACCCGTAACACCAACTACAAAAGCCTGCCCGGTATGAAGATAGATACTCGTTATTAATTCAACTGCATCAGGTTCTTCGTTCTCAATGCCTCGTATCAGTCTGGATGCAGCCAGAATATCACCATTAAATATTTTTTCCACCAGCTCAGATGTCATTTTTCCAATTTGCCAAACCAATTTTAGAGAGATTGTTTTGTAACCTTATCCCACATATCCCTATCCCCTTACTGAGAAGGAGGAGAATAGTTATTATGGAAGGGACTCTCTCCCTCTCTCTATTAGTTAATACTTGCAGATATGGGATTAGCTCGCGTACTGCTCACGCAGAACTCGTTTTAGAACCTTGCCCATCGGGTTGCGCGGGAGTTCGTTAACGAAAACCACTGACCTAGGCCTTTTAAAGCTAGCCAGATTGGCACGGCAATACTCCATCAATTCTTCAGGAGTAGCTTTTTCTCCTTTTTTGATAACAATCACCGCCATAGGTACTTCACCCCATTCCTCATCAACAACACCAATTACCGCAGCCTCATCGACCTTAGGATGAGAGTGAAGTACCGCCTCTATCTCTTCGGGGGAGATATTTTCTCCTGCCCTTATAATGATATCTGTTGCTCTCCCTGCCAGGAAGAAATAACCATCTTCATCCGTATAGCCCATATCACCCGTGTGAACCCAGCCATCTTTATCAATGGTTTTATCCGTCTTTTCTTTGTCTTTCCAGTACCCACTCATTACCCTCGGTCCTCTGGCAACAATCTCACCTACCTCTCCTGGGGGAAGAGTTTTACCTGCCTCATCAACTATTTTCATCTCGACATCAGACATTGGCTTCCCTATTGAGGAAAGTCTTTTAAGTTTCTTTACCTTTTCTTCTTCGGTCCCGGTAATGTTGTGGTCTTCCGGGCTGAGCATAGTAATGGTCGATGCCGTCTCCGTCTGCCCGAAGGCATTGATAAAACTAACACCGGAGAATAGCTCAACTGCCCTCTTAATAACCTCAAGAGGCATGGGGGCAGCACCGTAAGTTATAACTCTCAAGCTGCTAAGGTCATGCTTGCTGAATTCAGGATGGTCCATAAGCTGCTTCAGCATCGTAGGTACCATCATTGCCCGGTTCACCTTCTCTTTCTCTACCAACTCCATCCATTCTTTAGCCTCAAACTGCCTTTCCATCACCAGAGTTCTGCCACCATAAATAGCTGCCATCATCGCCTGAATTCCAGCTACATGGTAGAGAGGGACAGTGAGGATATTTCTCTCTTCAACTTCCGGATCGGGCGGGCTTACGTTCTCCAAAACGTATATTGAGAAACTCTTGTGGGATAACATCACGCCTTTGGGGAAACCAGTAGTGCCAGCGGTATACATCAGTATGGTGGTATCCTCATCAGCAATATCGGTAAATATTTCATCGGCCGGTGCCGACTTAATCATATCTTCATAATACATTATGCCATCATGGCGGATGTCCAGAGAAATAAAATTCTTTACCGAAGGCAACTCAGGCTTTATAGAATCTATCAGGTCTAAATAGCGTCCGCCGATAAGGATAGTATTTGCTTCAGCACTATTTAACATATATTTAAGTTCGGCACCCTTGGCTCTGAAGGTTAAAGGTAAGTATATAGCTCCGGTTTTTGCCACAGCAAAATAGGTCTCTATGCACTGGTTCGTGTTGACCTGAAGCATAGCTACTCTGTCACCCTTCTGTACACCAAGGTTCAGCAGGGCATTACCCAGCCTATTTACCCTATCGTTTAACTGACTGAAGGCATATCTTTTTCCTTCAAATACAATGGCAGCCTTGTCCGGGCATATTGCGCTGGTTATCGTCAAGAACTCCGTGGTATTCAATTATTTTTTACCTCCTGAACATTTTAGCTTAATTTTTTACTCATTTAGTATATTTTTTTATAGTTCCAAGTAATTATGATTTCGCCAAAATAATAACTGATTTCCAATATTTGACTCAAGTTCTAAGCCTCGTTTCAGGCTCAAGTCAAGCCCACGTATAATAGCCTGTTTGGTATAGCTTACTACTACCGGATCATATGCTTTGATTTTAGTAGCTAACTTCTCAGTTGAAGATAATAACTCGCTTCTGGGAACTACCTGGTTTACCAGCTTTAATCGAAGAGCTTCCTCTGCTTTAAGCCAACGTCCAGTCAGAAGCATATCCAGGGCGCGAGCCCTACCTATCACACGAGGCAGAGTCTGGCTACCACCGGCGGCGGTTATTATGCCCAAACCCATCTCGGGTGTACCAAACTGGGCATCCTCCGAAGCTATCCTGATGTCGCAGCACAGTGCCATCTCTATCCCATCTCCAAGAACATAGCCATGAAGAGCAGCTATAAATGGTTTATTTATGCTCAGAAAAAGCCCCCACACATCACGCTCCCAGCGTACCTGCCGGGCAATTATGGGTGAGGGTGCGGTGAGAAACTCGGTCAGGTCAGCACCGGCGCAGAAAGCCCTTTCACCCGCTCCCTTTAGTATAGTTACTCTTACATCCGTGTCGTCTCTAATGGCTGCCAGTACCTGGTAGAGCTCGTCCCTCATTTTAATATTATAAGTGTTCAAGGCTTTAGGACGGTTGAGGGTAATATAGCCTATCCCAGCCTGCTTTTCGTAAATAATTGTTTCAAAATCACCCATTATGTTATCTATTTCCCCTTAAACTTTGGAGGTCTTTTCTCCAGAAAGGCTCTGATGCCCTCTGTCCTGTCGGCTGTAGTATGCAAGAGAAAATAGAGATCACCCTCCAGACGAAGCCCCTGCTCAAGGGTCAGGTCCATTCCTTTATTTACTGCCTCTTTGACATACCTCAAACTAATCGGCGCCTGACCTGCCATTTTCTTAGCTAGAGTTTCTGCTTCAGAAAGGAGATTTTCCTGGAGTAGTACTTTACTGACCAGCCCAATTTCCAGTGCCTCATTAGCGTTTATCGTTTCTGCTGTAAGGATCAATTCTAGGGCTTTGCCTTTGCCGATAAGGCGGGGAAGCCGCTGTGTCCCGCCATCCATTGGGATAATTCCTGAAGCTACCTGAGGAAGCCCAAACCGAGCCCTGTCTGAAGTAAGCCTGATATCACAGCTTAACGCCAGTTCCAATCCCTCTCCCAGTGCATCCCCATTGATGGCGGCAATGACCGGACGATCTATACTGGCTATAGCTTTGGCGACATTTGTTTTTACCTCGCTACCGCAACAAAAAGCCCTATCCCCGGCTCCCGTAATGACAGCCACATAAATATCATCGTCCTGGTTTATCCCCGAACAGACGTCATCCATCTCCTGAGCAAGCGTCTGGTTGATAATGTTATCCGCCTCAGGTCTATTAAGAGTTATATAAGCGACGTGGTCTTTTTTAGTATAAATAATGGTGGTATATGCCAATACTGGTTTTGCTCCTTACTTAAGAATTATCAGGAAATTAAAAGAGAAACCAGGACTTATCTTATCCAACCTTGCAACTACAGTCAAGGTTAGGTGAGTTTAAGAATACAATATGTTTAGCTATTCAAGGGGCACAATACGTGCCTTTACTTCGCCGGCATTAATATTCAGCAAAGCCACCGTGCCTAACCTGGGTAAATAATTAGGCCAGGTTGCACTACCGGGATTCACCAGGAGGACACCTTTAAAGTGTTCTATTATACCAGAGTGGGTGTGACCATAGACAACCACTTTGGGGAGTTCTCTGGGGACTTCGGCGCCGAGTCTGGAAGTAAATATACCTTCCTTCGGTATGAAAAGTCCGTAGGGTGGTTTGACATGCGTCAGCCAGAGAGTAACGCCGGCGAGAGATAGAGTGTTTCCTTCCATCATCCGACTATCCCCACCCAGGTCCGTTTCCGTATCATCGTCACCCCATGTAGCCGTTACCGGAGCTATTGACTCCAGCTCATCAAGCACTGACGGAATCCAGATATCCCCAGCGTGCAGAATTAGGTCAACACCGTTAAAAGCAGTTCTTACCTGAAGAGGAAGCTTCTCATTCGGTGAGGCAATATGAGTATCCGAAATCAGTCCTATTAACAACGTTCCGATAATACTATAAACAATGTTTTACTCTCCGTCAAATGGCCGTTCTGGAGTGACACACACTCTTCAGGCAACACCGCAGGCAAAAAGGCTGCTTGCGGCAGACGTCCTTTCCCAGGCAGACCAGCAGGGCGTGATACTCGTTGAATAGTGCTGTATCGGCAGGCAGATTACTCATAAAAAGCGACTGAAAAGCACTATAGTTGTTGCTATCTGGTGCCAGTCCGATTCGGTTGATTATACGACGGGTATAAGCATCAATAACAAAAAACGGTTTATTCCCAGCATAGAGTAGTATGGAATCAGCTGTTTCCTCTCCAATACCCCAGACTGAGAGAAGCTGCCGGCGGAGTTGGTCACCACTGCCAGTAAAAAGCCCGCTCAGGTTATCCTGACAATATTCTCCCAACCAGTTGACCAGAGCCTTTAATTTGTGTGCCTTAGCGTTATAGTAAATGCAGGGGCGAATGAAAGTAGCTATTTCAGATAGGCTTAATAAGCGTAGTGCCTGGGGTGAAAGCACCTTAGCTGTTTTTAGATTTGCTATAGCTTTCTCTACATTTCGCCAGGCGGCTGATTGAGTTAGAATAGCACCTACCATTACCTCGAAAGGTTCCTCTGCTGGCCACCAGTTTTGAGGTCCGTAGGTATCCAGAAGCTGGCGGTAGATGCTCTTTAGTTTTTGACTTATAGCTTGGTTATCCATGAGGCGTTCTGGCATCGTCAACTGAATCATATCCGGGAATGTAGGGTTTTATATCCAATACTGGTGAACCATCAAGGGCATCAAGCCCTTTGACTTTTAAAATATTGCCTTGGCGCTTAAGTAATCTGACGGTGGCTTTTCCAATTCGGTTCGGTCTATGCGGAGCTCTTGAAGCGAAAAGCCCTCTTAGAGGAAGTTCTTTTCTGCCTTTCGGGTGAACCTTGAGTGGGACTTTCTGTGAAACGACCTTATGCATCCAATAAATTACTATGATATGGGAGTATTCCTCAAGGCCATCCAAAGCCTCAGTCAGGCTGTCATCAATCACTATCTCCGAAACCAGCTCTATCCACCAATCAGTCTCGGCTGGCGTCTCTTTAGCCGGACTGCGGACAATTCCAATGGCTTTCAATGTAATTTGGCTAAATTCAGTAGTCATATTTTACAGCTTTAATTAAATACTTATGATAACATATTTACAGAGACGGCTAAGAAGAGAGTAAAGCCTTTCCCACATTGAATTTCAAAGGCGGCACCTCTTGTTTTCTTCGAAAAGACATGAGGAAATTACTGGTAGAAGAACAAAAAGAAAATTAGCTAAACTCGATTATAACGAGTTCGTGAAAAATCCAACAGGCTATTTTCTTAATAAAGAACATTGATCTCTAGACGGCGGTTAATATAAGAGTTTAGAAGCATAGCAAAGGATTGTGGATTGACCAAACTCATTAAGACGACAAATGCTCTGTCTAGTCTAAATGTTACCGCTTGGTATACTGTTTTGCTTTGCGAGCCCGTTTAAGGCCTGCCTTCTTTCTCTCTTTAGCCCGAGAATCCCTCGTAAGTAAACCCTTCTGGCGAAGCACTGGTTTAAAGTTTTCATCTGCATTTACCAGAGCTCGGGCGATACCGTGAGCGATGGCATCACACTGCCCCGATATACCACCACCGGTTACCTTAACCATTACACTATACTTGTTCATAGTGTCGGTAAACACGAGAGGGTTGGTTATTGTTTCACGGTAGATATAGCGGGCGAATAGATCCTCATAGGGAATTCCATTCACAATTATGGCACCGTTGCCCGGCAATAATCTTACCTGAGCTACAGCCGTCTTACGTCTACCTGTCCCGGGATAATAAGTTTGTTTATCCAAATAGCCCTATCCCCTTTATCCCCTTCTCCTCATTAAGGGGAAGGGGAAGTATTTTTAGAGAGGGACGTAGTCCCTCTTTGACTCCCTGCAAATTAAGACTTCAATCCTTTTGAACTACCGTTATTTTGAGACTTCGTCCTTCATAAATCCCTATTAGTTTAGGACTTTGCCTTGTTGAAAAACTTACGGTTCTTTCTCTTCCTGTTCTAACTTAGCTAAGGTAGCCTGGGTTTGAGCTTGATGTGGGTGAACATCACCAGCATATATCCTAAGTTTCTTTATCATCTTTGCTCCCAACCGATTATGAGGTAACATACCTTTAACGGCATACTCAACCGCCCGGGTAGGATGAGTCTCAAGCATTCTTTCCAAGCTTTCACTCTTCAGCCCGCCGGGATATCCAGAGTGTCTGTAATAGAGTTTCTGCTTAGCCTTGTTGCCTGTAACACGAATCTTTTCAGCATTGATAACAACAACGTAATCACCCGTGTCCAGATGACGGGAGAATATGGGTTTATGTTTACCCATGAGCAGATAAGCTATTTGGGTGGCCAGTTTGCCTAAAATTTTATCCGAGGCATCGATGAGATGCCATTCCCTCTTAATCTCGGAAGCTTTGGTACTATAGGTTTTTAACATCTATCTTCCCCAAAATAATTTTGATAATTTACCCTTATAAGGTAAAGCCCACGGGCAGGAGCTGTTGGCCATGCCAGACCGGGTTGTTTCGCTTCTAGTATACTATAAAATTCATTGCCATTCATCTTTCCTTGCCCGACTCTGATTAAAGTCCCAACAGTATTGCGCACCTGATGCATCAAGAAGGAATTAGCCACCATTTTGAAAACGATCAGTTCTCCATCTTTTATTAATTCGGCCCGGTATATTGTACGAATCGTCCCTTTTGCGGCTGCTTCATTATTGTTAACAAACGAAGCAAAGTCATGCCTGCCAATAAGTACCTGACACGACTGACTCATAGCATCAATATCAAGCTTTCCTGGAACAAGATAATAAAAACATTCTTTGAGGGGAGAGCGTGTTTGACTATTCAAGATATAGTAGTTGTATTCTCGGCTTACGGCATGCCGCTGAACATTAAAGGAATCACTTACTCTATAGGCTGCTTTAATAGCTATATCTTCAGGCAGATAATAATTCAGAGCCTTGATGTAAGTCTCCGGCGGATAATGAGATAATGTTTTAAAACTCACTACCTGTGCTTTAGCGTGTACTCCGGCATCTGTTCGGCTGGCTGCCATCACCCGGATTTTTTCTCCGGTAAGATTTCGCAATGCCTTTTCTAGCTCTCTCTGAACAGTAAGCAGGTTAGCCTGTAACTGGAAACCGTGATAACGCGTACCATCATATTCCACAATTAGTACAATCTTGGTTGTTGTCGAAAGGTTAACCGCCGGTTTAACCTCTGGGCTTAGATCAGTTGATACCATCACTTCACCAACTCAAGCTGAACCATTGGTGCTCCATCACCTAACCTGCGTCCTAGTTTGGTGATACGGGTATAACCACCTGAACGTCCAGCATACCTTTCGGCAAGTTCGGAGAAGACTTTATCGGTCACTTTCTCATTAAAAATATAGGATAGAGCTTGTCGACGAGAGTGAAGATCACCATGCTTACCCAGGGTTATCATTTTGTCTGCAAGTCCGCGGACCTGCTTAGCTTTAGCTTCAGTAGTAGTTATTTTCTCATAACCCAGGAGGTCAGTTACTAGGTTACGATACATTGCTCTCCGGTAATCCGATGTCTTGCCTGATTTTCCCTCGATTGCTTTACGACCCATATATGTCCTTCTTAATGCTGAATAGTATCTTCATCCGACTCTTTATCATCTTTATCTTCCAGCTTACTTGCAGCAAGAGATAGTCCTAGTGCTGCAAGACGGTCCTTTATCTCTTGGTTAGACTTCTGTCCAAAATTACGCAGTGCCATCAATTCTTTCTCTTGTTTGCTTACCAGTTCTCCCACGGTGGCAATACCACCACGTCTCAAGCAGTTCATGGTGCGTACCGATAAGTTCAATTGTTCTACAGGCATATTGTACAATTCATCAGGGATAGCTAGTGGGCCAGACTCCTTTTTTGTCTCAACCTGAAATTGCTGGGCACAATTGATAAATGGAGAAAGTTGCTCTACCAGAATTTCAGCACCTTGACTAACTGCGTCGGCAGGTAATATAGTACCATCAGTCCACAATTCCAGAAACAATCGCTCACGGCTGCTTTCTTGACCAATATAAATCGGCTCAACAGTAAAATTAACCTTTCGAATTGGGCTAAAGATTGCATCTATTGGAACTACTCCCAATGGCAGGTTGTCGGTAGATTCAGCCTCCCGATAGCCTTTGGATAGTTCCACGTCGAACTCTACATAGAGTCTAGCTTCAGGTGAATCCAGTGTGGCAAGATAGAGCTCAGGGTTGACTATTTCGAAGTCAGTCGAGGGCTTAATGTCAGCGGCACAAACTTGTCCCTCCCCTTCCATCTCAAGGGTGAGTTTACCAGGGCGGCCAGAAAGAGGTTTTAGCCTAAGTGCTTTAATGTTCAATAGAAACTCCGTAGCATCTTCCCTCACATTGGGGATAGTTGAGAATTCATGCTGTATTCCCTCAATTTTAACCCGGGTTACTGCCGCTCCTTGAAGCTGACTGAGCAGCACTCGGCGTATTGCATTCCCCAGAGTAACACCAAAACCCTTCTCCAATGGCTCGGCAACAAACCGTCCGAAGTTATCTCTACTTTCTAAGCACTCGGCTTTTGGCACTACGAGATGCGACAAAACGTTACCTCCTCATCGTGAGTAATATTCAACGACAGCCTTACTATCAAATTCGGCGCCGATCTCATCAGGAGTAGGCAAAGAGATAGCCCGACCCACAAGGTTCTCCTTATCCAGACTCAACCAGTTAACTATAGATTTAGCCTTGATATCTTCGCGAAGTTGTTTATAGTAGTCAGTTTTGGTACTACCTTCCTTCCAGCTAATTGTATCGCCTTCCTTGACCAGACAGGAAGGTATATTAGTCTTGTGCCCATTAAGCAGGATGTGTCCATGTCGAACCAACTGGCGAGCCTGTGCACGTGAATCAGCGAACCCTAGACGATAAACTACATTATCAAGGCGTCTTTCTAGCATTACCAGCAAGTTGTCGCCGGTAATGCCCTGTTGTTTAGAGGCTTGGCTAAAAAATCGCTTAAATTGCCTTTCCAAAATTCCATAGGTATAGCGTACTTTTTGCTTCTCTATTAGTTGTAGACCACGGTCAGAAATTCTACGTCTACGACCCGACACTCCCCTTCGCCTTTCCATAGCACATTTTGGAGTAAGACACCTGCTTCCTTTGAGCATTAACTTCGCGCCACAGCGTTGACATAATTTACAAGCCGAATCTATATATCTTGCCATTTTTCTATTTTACACTCGCCTCCTTTTAGGTGGGCGACAGCCGTCGTGAGGAATAGGACTGGTATCTGTAATACTGGTAATATAAAGGCCTGAACTCTGGAGAGACCGGATAGCTGCTTCACGCCCACTGCCTGGACCTTTAACATAGACTCCCACTTGGTGTAGACCATGCTCCATCGCTTTCCGCGCTGCATCATGAGCTGCCAGTTGAGCTGCGTATGGAGTGCCCTTACGTGAGCCCTTAAACCCAGCTGTTCCCGAGCTTCCCCAGCTAATAACATTCCCTTCGGGATCAGTGAGAGTTACTATGGTATTATTAAAACTCGATTGTATATAGGCTCTCCCGCTTGGAATAGCCTTACGTTCTCTTCGTCTGGTTCTGGTTCGCTTCTTTTGTGTCATCAAAATCTCCTATGTGAACAGGTATTACTTCTTGGCTACACCACGCCTCTTTCCTCGGCCAGCCACTGTCTTACGAGCGCCCCGCCGGGTACGGGCATTGGTGCGTGTGTTCTGTCCTCTGACCGGCAGGCTATGACGATGTCTGCTTCCCCGATAGCTGCCTATCTCTATCAGACGTTTGATATTAAGGTCAACCTCTTTCCTGAGTTCACCCTCAACTATATATTCACGGTCAATAATTTCACGGATACGGTTAATCTCATCTTCGGTAAGATTATCTGTTTTAACATCAGATTGGACACTAGCCTGAGTCAGAATCTTCTGGCTAATAGTTGGACCGATACCGTAGATATACCGTAGTGATACTCCAATATGCTTATTTCCAGGTATTTCAACACCAGCTATTCGTGCCATCTATTCTCTCCTTTTTCAGCAGAATACACTCTGCTGGAAAATGCGGTTTCGTAGCAGAGCTTAATTAGCCTTGCCTTTGTTTGTGCTTGGGGTTGGAGCAAATAACTCTAATTACCCCTCGCCGTTTTATTACCTTGCACCTTTCGCATCTAACTTTTACTGAAGCTTTCACCTTCATCATAAACCTTCTTTAACCCAATTAAATATAACAGTCCCTAATAGTATTCTGTCAACAGTACTATTTGAACCGATATGTAATCCTTCCCCGGCTCAGGTCATAAGGAGACAGTTCTACCAGCACCCTATCGCCGGGTAAGATTCTAATATAATGTAATCTTATTTTTCCTGAGATATGGGCTAATACCTTATGTCCATTGGACAGTTCGACACGGAACATAGCATTAGGTAATGGCTCAATTACAACTCCTTCAACTTCAATAGTCTCCTTCTTGGGCATAAGCTCCTTACCTATAATGCAGTAAGCACCTCGAACCCGTCATCTGTGATGGCAATGGTGTGTTCAAAGTGTGCCGAAAGGCTTCCATCGATGGTTAAAACCGTCCAATGATTGTCATCAAGCCTGGTACGCCAGTCGCCAATGTTCACCATTGGTTCTAGGGCGAGAGTCATACCTTTCTTTAACACTGTTCCCTGTCCAGGTAGACCGAAGTTAGGTATTTGAGGGTCCTCATGCATTTTTCGACCAATACCATGTCCGGTATACTCCCGCACTACTGAATATCCTCTAGATTCGACATAATTTTGAATGGCGGCAGAAATATCCCCTAACCTCCTCCCGGCACGAGCGGCATCAATACCTGCATTCAATGCACCTTCCGTAGTCTCCATAAGCCGTTTTGCCTGGGGGCTGATATCACCCACACCCACCGTTACCGCCGCATCACCCTGAAAATCCATATAAATTGCTCCAAAATCAAGGGAGACTATGTCGCCCTCGTTTAAGACCCGCGCACCCGGGATTCCATGCACTATTTCATCGTTTACTGAGATACAAAGGTTTGCAGGGTATCCCCGATACCCCTTAAACGAGGATATAGCTCCCAGTTTCTCCAGTTCCCTGACGGCAATAACATCCAATTCTTCGGTTTTAATGCCTGGCTTCACGTGTGACTTTAGTACCTCCAGTACGATAGCGACAATCTTACCGGCCTGTCGCATAATAGCAATTTCTCTATCCGATTTAATAATTATACTCATTTCTCCCTGGGTGGACAAACTCCCTCTCAAGAACTCTGACTATTCTTCTTTTTACTTCATCCACACTTCCCTCTCCCTCTATCTCCAGCAACTTGTCTACCTGAGTGTAGTACTCAATTAGCGAAGTTGTCTCGGTAAAATAGACCTGAAGTCTCTTTTTAACCGTCTCGACAGTATCATCCGGACGTTGATATAGCTCACCGCCACATTTGTCGCACCTACCCTGGACCCTGGGAGGTGAAGTCACTTCATGATAGGGAGTCTGGCATCGCCGGCAAATCCAGCGACCACTGAGGCGTTTCAGTAGTTCTTCTTCGGAGACTTTTATATATACCACCTTATCTACTTCCTCACCCTGGTCAGCCAAAGCCTTGTCTAGCGCCTCAGCTTGTTTCAGGTTCCTGGGAAAACCGTCAAAAATTACTCCTTTCCGACAATCTGAAGCTGATATGCGTCTTAGGACCATCTGTATTGTTATTTCGTCAGGGACAAGCATTCCCTTCTCCATATAGGACTTAGCCTTCAGAGCGAGGTCTGTTCCCTGTTCCTGAGCTTGCCGGAACAGGTCACCAGTAGCAATGTGGGCTAGTTTTAGATCCCGGGCAACTTCTGCTGCCTGAGTCCCCTTACCAGCCCCCGGGGCTCCTAAGAAAATAATATAGATCCTATTTTCTAATGTCATTTAATAAAACCTTCATAACGTCGCATTACTAGCTGCGCTTCCATCTGTTTCATCGTGTCCAGTACTACACCGACGACAATTAATAGGCCCATGCTGGAGAGCTGTATTACCTGGACATTAGTAATCTCACGAGCCAGGAAAGGGATAATCGCTACTATGGCTAGGAATAGAGCACCTGCCCAGGTAATACGGTAAATCACTTGATTGAAATAGTCAGAAGTATGTTTCCCAGGTCGAATCCCGGGGACAAAACCACTCTGCCGTTGCAGGGTGCCCGCCAAATCCTGCTGTTGAAAAATCACCATTGTATAAAAGAAGGCAAAAGCAACCACCAGGATAAAATAAAGCCCCCAGTAAAATAAGCCCGTAGGTAAGCCGGTATTCGGACTAAACCAGTGCATAATAGTATTCGCCAAATTGGGACTAGTATCTGGACCGGCAAAATAGCTGGCTATCATTCCCGGGAACATGACCAAGGACATTGCGAAGATGAGAGGTATCATTCCCGCAGTATTTACCCGTAGTGGGATATGGGTTGACCCCGCCTGCCGATACATACGGTTGCCACGGAAGACGGTGCGGGCATACTGTACTGGAATGCGGCGATGGGCCTCGGTAAAGATGACGATGAGAATAATGGTAGCTATAGCTATGAGAATATAGGTGACGAGACCAATCCATTGCCCCTCTTGCCCTACTAAAAATATGTCACCAACCAAATCCCAATAACCAGCGACAATACCGCCGAAAATTATAATTGATACACCATTGCCAATTCCGTATTCAGTAATAAGCTCACCGAGCCAGACTAGAAAGCTAGTACCAGCTATCAACGATAAAATCATAGCCGCCATTGGCAGTGCTGTAGTACTTTCAAGCACTGGAGGGTCAGCACGCTGGAGTAAAACTATCTGCCCATAACCGGCAAAGCCAGCCATTGGCACTGTTAACCAATGAGTAATCCGATTAATTTTGTTCCTACCGGCTTCTCCCTCTTGGGAAAGAGCTTGTAAGCGCGGAATAATCGGCGTCATAAGGGTCATAATGATTGAAGCAGTGATATATGGGTAGACTCCCATTGCTGCTATACTGAAATTCCTCATCGCACCGCCGCTAAACATGTCCAGCATACCCAGCAAGGCATTCTGCTCGAATATCGTCTGTAAAGCACTTGCATTAACTCCAGGCATGGGAACATGAGCCACAAAGCGAAATGCTACCAGAATACCAAAGGTAAAGAGGATACGACGCCTCAGGTCGGGGAGGCGGAAGGCGTCAATCATTGCTTGAATAAGTCGTGGCCTAGTCTGTCTTTGACGCATACTCCGTCTCCTCCACTCTACCACCTACCGCCTCAATTTTGGCTTTGGCAGCAATAGAGAACTTATGTGCCTTTACTGTGAGAGGACGTTCAATTTCACCTTCACCCAGTATTTTAACCGGGTACTGTAGGGATTTTACGAGTCCAGCAGCCAGCAACACTTCCGGAGTTATTTCACTTCCGGCTTCGAAAATATTGAGTCTATTTAAATTAACGACGCTGTACTCTGTCCTGAAAATGTTGGTAAAACCGCGCTTTCCCGGTAAACGCTTAATCAAAGGTAACTGTCCGCCTTCAAAGCCAGGGCGTACTTTGAATCCGGCGCGAGATTTCTGTCCTTTACAACCTCGCCCGGAGTAAGTACCATGCCCACTACCATTACCTCGGCCTACTCTCTTACTGTTTTTCCTCGAGCCTTGTGCGGGAGATAATGCTTCAAGCCTCATCAGACTCCTCCACCTTCACAAGATGCCTAACCTTGTTAATCATACCTCGAATTGAAGCGGTATCATCATGAGTGACAATTTGATTCAGCCGATGAAAACCCAGAGCCTTCAGTGTTTTCTTCTGAGACTGATTATATCCAATGCCACTCTTAATCCAAGTGATCTGTATCTTAGCCATTTTTTACTTTTTCCCTGTCTTCAGTGATAACCTCTGTTGCATGGCTTTCCTTTTTAGGGATTTCGATATCTATCCCCTTACGTCTGGAGAGTTCGTCCTTGATGTCTTTTAGCCGACTCAGGGCTATAATTGTTGCCTTTGCCACATTAATATGATTAGCACTACCCAAAGATTTAGTCAGGATATCCTTGATTCCTACTGCCTCTAACACCGCTCGAACACTGCTGCCGGCGATAATACCAGTGCCTGGGGCTGCCGGTTTAAGCATAACTTTAGCGGCTCCATATTTAACTGTTGTTTCGTAAGGAATAGTAGTCCCAGCCAGATGTACTTTAATCAGATTCCTTCTAGCGGTGGAATTGGCTTTGCTAATTGCTGTAGGTACTTCGTTGGCCTTGCCCAGACCGATACCGACGTGTCCGTTGCCATCGCCAGTTACCACAAGGGCACTGAAACTGAGACGTTTCCCTCCCTTCATTACTTTAGCAACCCGGTTAATACTGATAAGCTTATCAGTCAGGGCTAACTCTGAGGCATCTATCGTGCTTAGACGTCCCTGCATATTTTTTCTACTACTCCCTTAAAATTTCAATCCTACTTGGCGAGCTGCTTCAGCTAGAGCTTTGACTCGACCGTGATACTTAAATCCCCCACGGTCAAAAGCTACCTTGTTTATCCCTTTGTTTAATGCCCGCTTGGCGATAAGAGAACCGACTAACTCAGATTGTGCAGTCTTTGTTTTGCCGTCCAAGGCACCTTTTATCTCCGGATCCAGAGTTGAAGCATAAACAAGTGTATATCCCTGTATATCATCAATTACCTGAGCATAAATATGGTTCAGGCTACGGAATACACTCAGCCGAGGCACGGAACCTGTACCTTCAACTTTGGCTCTAACTCTTAGATGTCTTCTACGACGGGCTATCCTTGGACTATCCTTTGCCATTTATTCTTTCCTGCCTATAGCCTTACCTGCTTTACCTGGTTTAAGGCGAACCGTCTCTCCGGCATACCTGATTCCTTTGCCTTTATAGGCATCAGGTGGGCGGAGAGCTCGAATTCTAGCTGCCATCTCACCGACTAACTCTTTATCAATACCTGTAACCTTGATGCGATTACCTGCCTCTACATTAAGAGACACACCTGGCAAAGGGGTAACTTCTACCAGATTTGAATACCCGATACGAAATACTAGCTTGTCCCCTACTTTTTCTGCACGGTAACCTACCCCCACTATCTCAAGCACCTTCTCAAAACCTTTTGTTACCCCCTCTATCATATTAGCGATAAGGGTTCGTGTCAGTCCATGTAAAGAGTGGTGTTCTCTACTATCACTAGGCCGAGATATGATCACGCTGCCATTGTTCAGTGTGATAGACATATCTGGGTTAACAGGACGATGAAGCTCACCTTTAGGTCCCTTTACCCTAACTTCTCCCTTTGTAATGGTCACCGTTACTCCTAACGGTACCGTTATCGGCATCTTCCCTATTCTAGACATAGATGCTGCTCCCAGACTTATTTATAGAACGTAACATAAAAGCTCTCCACCAACACCCTGGCGCCAAGCTTGCTGTCCTGTCATTACTCCCTTGGATGTGGCAAGAATCGATACACCCAGACCACCAGCAATGCGTGGTATTTCTTTCCGCCCGACATATACCCTTAAACCAGGCTTACTTACTCGTTCCAGTCCAGAAAGTACTGGTTGATCCTTACCACTGTATTTCAATGTAATTTTTATTGTCCGGTGTGTCTTTCCTTTCAGCACTTCATAGTCACTGATAAAACCTTCATCTTTAAGGATTTTTGCAATAGCTTGTTTCATCCTTGATGATGGTATCAGCACTGAATCATGCCTCACCATAATAGCATTCCGTGTCCGGGTTAACATATCTGCTATCGGATCAGAGATAGTCACACTTCCTCCTTCAGGTTATCTTTCACTTCTAGCTCTTTTTTACCAATCTTATTTTCTCTATTACCAGCTTGATTTCCTCACGCCGGGAATTTGACCGGTAAGGGCAAGTTTGCGGAAGCATATACGACATAAGTCAAACTTACGCATATAGGCGCGAGGACGACCACACAGTCGGCACCGGTTATGCTGCTGAACCTTATACTTAGCCGGCCTTGCCCACTTTGCAATCTCAGATTTTTTTGCCATTATCTCCTCATTCATTCAGAGGCGAAAGGCATACCTAACAACTCCAGCAACTGCCTTCCTTCCTCGTCTGTCCTAGCTGTAGTAACAATTGATACCTCCAACCCCCGTACCTTATCTATATTGTCATATTCTATTTCAGGGAAAACTGTCTGTTCCCTAAAAGCTAGTGTGTAGTTACCACGACCATCAAAAGATTTTCGAGAGACTCCCTGAAACTCACGAATACGACACAGAACAGCGTTAATCAGTTTATCTAAAAAGTTATACATGCGCTTTCCGCGTAAGGTTACCTTTAACCCGATAGGCATTCCTGCCCTCAGCCTGAAAGCCGCGATGGATTTTTTAGCATGGGTGGTTACCGGGTGTTGCCCTGAGATAGTAGCCAGGTCTTTCTCAGCCGCTTCCAGAGCCTTAGCATTTTGAATTGCTTCTCCTAAGCCGATATTAAGCACTACTTTCTCAAGGCGCGGTACCTGCATGATGTTCTTGTACTCGCCACGTTCCATCATGGTTGGGACAACTTCTTTTTTGTATTTTTCACTTAAGCGTGACACCTAATCAATCACCTCGTG
Organism: uncultured Dehalococcoidales bacterium; assembly: GCA_964403625.1. Taxonomy (GTDB): domain Bacteria; phylum Chloroflexota; class Dehalococcoidia; order Dehalococcoidales; family UBA2162; genus CAYOHA01. The sequence goes on from CAYOHA010000006.1 coordinate 25,660, forward strand.
ACAAACATTACAGACCCGAACTCTCTTACCACCCTCTAGCGAACGGATCTCAACCCGTGTAGGGTGGTTACATTTACTGCACAAAAGCATAATATTAGATATGTGGATTGGCTCTTCACGTTCTATGATACCTGCCTGCCTGACTTGCCCGGATGCTTTTGTGTGTCTTTTTATAAAGTTGATACCTTCTACCAGTAATTTGTCGTCTTTAGGATAAGCAAAACGTACTTTACCTTTTTTGCCTTTGTCTTTACCGGCGATGACTAATACGGTATCGTTCTTTCTAATTTTCATTCTTATAATACCTCAGGAGCCAATGATATAATCTTGGTATAATTTTTCTCTCTCATTTCTCTGGCTACTGGTCCAAATATTCGGGTTCCCTTGGGATTATTCTTATCAGTAAGAATTACAGCGGCATTCTCATCAAACCTAATAGAAGAACCATCTGGACGTTGATATGGCTTGACGGTTCGAATAATAACTGCCCTAACTACTTCTCCTTTCTTCACAGCTCCCCCAGGGATTGCCCGCTTAACTGAAGCTACAATGACATCTCCTATGCGGGCATATTTCCTTCCGGTACCACCCAGCAAACCAATACACATAATCTGTCGAGCACCGGTATTATCAGCTACTTTAAGTCTGGTATATGGTCGAATCATTCTTCCCCATCCTGTAAACAGTCTCAGTCTATTTCCTCGGGTTTAATCTCTACCGCCTCTTTTTTAGAAATAATTTCTCCAACACGCCACCGCTTCTCCTTAGAGAGAGGGCGCGTTTCTATTATTCTTACTATATCGCCTTCTCCGCACTCATTCTTTTCATCATGAGCTTTGTATTTTACTTCTTTCCGAATAGATTTCCTGTAGAGCGGGTGGTGTTTGAATGTCTCTACCGCTACAACGACAGTTTTGTCCATCTTGTTACTTACGACGCGACCTACCCGAGTTTTATGTTTTGTCTCCATTTTTTACACCTTTTTTGCTTGTCTAATGCTTAATTACGTGG
>CAYOHA010000007.1:0-26505 GCA_964403625.1 uncultured Dehalococcoidales bacterium
CCTCTGCCTCCTCTATGACCTCCCCTTCATCAATATAATAAGATACTCCGTCTACAGCTTTAACGATACCGGCCATGGTGTCAAAAATCACTTTTAGGTTTTTAACTTCGAGCATTGGTACCATAATTCACTCGCGTTCTTTACTTCTATATTCTTCCTCTTAGCCTGGGGTCCAAAGCATCCCTCAAACCATCACCCACAAGGTTAAAGGCCAATACTACCAAAACGATAGCCATGCCAGGTGCGATGGAAAGCAACGGATTAGTAAATAAATATCGTTGTCCACTATTAATCATAGCTCCCCAGGTAGCCGTAGGAGGATTGATACCTATCCCTAAAAAGCTCAAAGAAGCTTCGGCAAGAATGGCAAACCCCAAATCCATGGTAACCATGACGAAAAGGGTGGGGAACACATTGGGAACAAGATGGCGGAACATAATGCGGAGGTGACTTGCTCCGATGACATTGGCCGCTAAAATATAATCATTTTCTTTAGCAGATAGGACTTGCCCGCACATTAAACGACAGTAAGTTGGCATAAAGCCAACGGCCAGAGCTGCCAGAACGTTTTTCAAACCACCACCCAACATAACAGAAATGGCTAACATGAGTATCAAGGGGGGCAGAGACATCAAGGCATCCGTGAACCTCATGATGATTGTTTCCGTCCAGCCTCCGAAATAACCGGCAACTAACCCCAGAAACATGCCAATGGCTCCGGACACGGTTACGACTATTACACCTACTAATAGAGCAATCCTAGAGCCATAGATTATTCGGCTCAATACGTCTCTTCCCATCTCGTCAGTACCTAACAAATGATGCGCGCTAGGTTGTTGTATCGATTCAATAAGGTTTATTTGGTATGGGTCATAGGGGGCAAGCAACGGAGCGAAGATAGCGGCAAGAATTAGCACCAAAATAATAACACTGCCCAAGATAACTATCCACCGGCTGAACATCACCTTAAAAAATCGCCGAGATTCGCTTACCCGGTGTTGAGTTTTAAGTTGCGGTACAAAATCTGCACTGGTTCCAACCATAGAATATCCTTATTGATATCTTATTTGTACCTTATTCTGGGGTCAATCCACCCGTAAGTGATATCGACGATCATATTAATCAGGCAAACAGCAGTTCCAATAACTAAAACACCACCTTGAACAATCAGATAATCCTTGTCTAAGGAGGCTCGAACTAACAGACGACCTAATCCGGGAATGTTGAATACAGTTTCGATTAACACCTCACCACCAATGAGGAAAGTTAATGTCATCCCTACTAGGGTCACCACCGGTATTAAGGCGTTCCTTAATGCATGTTTATAAAATACAATATTTTGGCTTAAGCCCTTAGAGGACGCCGTCCTAATATAGTCCTGGCGTATCGTTTCCAGCATACTCGACCTCGTTTGACGCACTACAACGGCTATATTTGGAACGGCTAATGCTATGACTGGCATTATCAACTGTTTCGTACTCTGCCAAAAATCATCAAACGGCGAGGTCCACCCTTGAATCGGTAGCCAGTGAAGCTTTAAGCCAAATATATAGATTCCCACCAAGGCCAGCCAGAAGGTTGGAATAGCTACAGCGGTATTGGCAAATAAGCTAATAATAGAGTCCTGGATACTACCTCTTTTGACCGCGCTGATAACACCTGCCAATATCCCTGACAAGGTACTAAGGATAAGAGATAAGAAAGTCAAATAGACTGTTATGGGTACTTTTTCCTTCATAAGGGCACCAACGTACTCGTGGAATATTAGGGATTTGCCTAGGTTGCCATGAAAAACATTCCATAACCATTCACCATACTGGATAATGATTGGCCGATCTAATCCCAGTTCATGTTCTAGCAATTTAACCTGAGTCGGGGATGCCTTAGTGCCAAGCATCTGAATAACTGGGTCTCCCGGTATAATGTGGAGTAATAAAAACGAAATAATCGTGACCAGCAATGTCACAATTATCGCTTGTATAAATCTGCGGACAATAAAACCTATCAATTCATGTCCTTTTTATATAAAATTATTATAGAAGATTTTTATTACATCCGGAGGGTAATCTATACAAATTTATTTAACTCCTATAAAAGCCCAACGATTAATACGTTTTAACAACTGGGGAACATCCAGGTTGAATTCAACTTTGGCTATTTTACCCCCAAAATATTATCATAAACGACGAGCTGATACAATTATTCTGTTACGCCAATGTGACCTTGCCCCCAATAGTGATACCACTTCTTAAGTCACAGTCAAAATAGCCTCTGGTGCCGGTGGTTGATATCCCAGGGCACTATGAGGACGCACTTAATAATATTCCCTTATCCACTGCTCTATCAAGACCTTAGCTTCTTCCAGAGTAGTAAATATTTCCCGGTCCAGTAGTTCATCTCTCAGTTTCCCATTAAAGGATTCAATATTGCCGTTCTCCCCCGGGGCTGCCCCGCTCAATAAAGAGTGTTTTCACTCCAGCCGGTTAATCCACCTCCTCACTGCCCTGGCGGCGAATTCAGGGCCATCGTCCGACCTCATATCTTCAGTAATACCCCGGAAAATGAAAAGGTTAAAAAGCTCGTCAATCACATCCTGGGGAGTTATTTTGCATTTCACCTTTATGCTTAAGCTCTCCCTGGTAAATTCATCAATAAGAGTAAGTACTTTAAAAGCTCTGCCATTACTGGTCCTATCTATCATGAAGTCATAGCTCCAGCCATGGTTTTTGTGATCCGGCTTGAGCTGGACACACGAGCCGTTATTGAGCCATGATCTACTTCGTTTGAGTTGTTACTGGGCACCTTGAACCCTGCCTTTCCCCAGATTCTTTCTGCCCTCTTGTGATTCACCCTCCACTGGATTGAGTCAAGCTTAAAGGACACGTATTTTGTCTAGCTCTTTATTCAACATCCCGCGAAAATCGGGGTGGGCAATAGCGATAAGCTGTTTCGCTCTCTCTCTGACGCTCTTCCCACGTAAGTCGGCAATTCCATATTCAGTCACAATATAATGAACATCATACCTAGAAGTCGTGATAACCGCACCGTAATCAAGTTTTGGGACGATTCTTGAATATTTGCCTCCGCCAGCTGTAGAAGGAAAAGCTAGTATAGATTTGCCACCTTTTGATCTTGCGGCGCCCCTGACGAAGTCGACCTGTCCGCCGACGCCGCTAAACTGCAAAGGGCCGATAGTATCCGAAGCCACCTGGCCAAGAAGATCCACCTGAAGGGCAGAGTTAATAGATACCATGTTGTCATTTTGGCCAATGATAAACGGGTCGTTGGTATAATTAACGGGGTGCATTTCTACCATTGGGTTATTGTGCACAAAATCATATAATTTTCTCGTACCCATCAAGAAGTTTGCTACCATCTTTCCCGGATGTAAATTTTTCCGAGCGCACGTAACGACCCCTTTCATCACAAGATCTACCACTCCATCGGAGAACATCTCAGTATGGATGCCTAAGTCTTTCTTCTCTTCTAGGAAAGGCAGCACGGCATCAGGAATGGCGCCGATACCGAGTTGCAGGCAGGCGCCGTCTTCAATCAGTTCTCCGCAATACCGGCCGATATCCACTTCCGCCGTGATTTTAGCTACATATTGCTCTTTTTCAGTCTCAGTAGTGCCTGTTTTTTCACGTCCCAGTTCCATCAGGGGTTCATTGTGTTCTACGATGTAGTCGAGCTCAGAAACATGAACGAAGGCGTCGCCCAACGTTCTTGGCATTTGCTCGTTAATCTGAGCGAGAGTAATTTTTGCAGCCTCCACGGAGGGTTTGGTATAGTCCACCGAAATACCGAAGCTGCAATAGCCTTGATCGTCTGGAGGGGAAAGCTGGCACATGGCCACATCTACGGGAAGAGCTCCGTTGGTGAATAATCGCGGCAGCTCATGAAAGAAGCATGGGGTATATTTTGCCCATCCCTCGTTGACGGCTTCCCGGCTGTTCACACCAACGAAAAAAGAGTTATGTATGAAATGCTTTCGCATTTCTTGGCGGCAATATGGCGCCGGGCTTAGCGATACCATGTGTACAATCTCTACGTCTTCATAGGCATCTTTATTCGCTACCATCGCGTTGACAAGGTGTTGGGGCTGCCCGTAGGCATGCCCGACGACCACCCGGTTGCCGGATTTTATAGCTTTCACCGCCTCTTCGGCAGTGGTTAGCTTTTTTTTATATTCTTCTCCCCAACTCATATAAAATCACCTTATTCAATCCAGCAGGAAGCTAAGATTCAATACCGCATAATTTTTTTGCCGCATTTTTCATCCGTTCCAAGTTACTCTCTCTGGTAATCGTGATTTTCTGCGCCTGTGGTGAACCAGCCCCGTGCATTGATTCGGTCAGGTAACATACTGCGCCCGTTCCCAGCGTGATATTTTCAATCAACCTGAGAACCCGCATGCGGTCTTCTGATTTCACACCTTCTACGCCCTTGAGATACTTATCCACAAATTTGCCTATCTTGGGGTTTTTTAAGTCTTTTACAGAGGGCATAGTTACCAGCGAGCCGCCGGCAATCTCCTGCGCTAGCCGGCTGATTTCATATGGAAACCTGGTGACATTTAATTTAGACACATTGGCCCATAGCGTGTTGACGAAATATGTCCCTGATGGTTCTTGATGACCTTCGTAGGCGCAGGCAAGGCTGCAGCACATCATGGTTTCATTAAGGTGGATCATCTCCGTAATCCTGTCCCTGATATGAGGAGCCTTGGCGATTCCCTGATATTCGGCAATAAGCTGGCTGGCACCAATTAAGACATCGCCAATTCCGGACTTGCAAGCATAACTCTGGCGATGATAAGCCGCGAACTTTTCTACGAAATCGGCTGTAAATTCATATTCCTTGTACATGAACACCCTTTCCCAGGGAACAAACACGTCGTCAAAAATAACCATACATTCCTGACCGCTATAAAATATATTGCCGGTATCTATTTCACCACCTTCAGCTTTTCTTGTATCGCAAGATTGCCGTCCGTAAATATAGATAATCCCTTTGGTATCGCTTGGTAATGCAAACGAGATAGAGTAATCCTTATCTTCTTCCCGCATCGCCCGGGTCGGCATGCAGATAATTTCGTGGGAGTTCGCCGCTCCCGTTTGATGCAGCTTATTGCCGCGGACAATAATGCCATCCTTTCTCTCTTTCACGACGTGAAGATATTGGTCCGGATCAGCCTGCTCGGCGGGGCGTAGACTTCGATCGCCTTTAGCGTCGGTCATGGCCCCGCAACACACCAGGTCCTCATCCTGTACGTACTGGAGGTATTTTAAAAATCGCTGATAATATTCAGTCTGATACTTCTGATCGATGTTATAGGTAATAATTGACAAGGCATTCAGGGCATCCATGCCGACACAGCGCTGAAAACAGGAGCCGGTATACGCGCCCAGACCCCGACCCATTTTTGATTTAGTAACTAGGTCGCCAGTACTGCGGTGTATGTGGCAGAAGCGATTTATCTTTTTTCCGGTCAGGTGGGAGGTGGCCGTTATGATTGCGTTGTTTTCCTGTTTCTCCGCCAACTCATAAGTCGCAGCCACACAGTTCACTGAAGGTTTGATGATAGGGTGATCGACGACGTTTTCAACCCTTTTGCCTAAAACATAGACCTCAAGGTTAAGTTTTCGGAGGCTAGCGATATATTCTTGTTTTGTTTTCATATACCGGGCTCCTTGTAACCTGTTTGCTCAAGAAGTAGCTACCAGGCGTTCTGCCATATACCGCGTACATCATCCAGGGAGAGTGTTTTAGGGTTGTTCGCCAGCAGGCGGGTGACGTCCATGGTCGCCACGGCCATGCCTTCCAACGCTTCTTTTGGTACACCAAGGTCCCTGAGGTGTTGGGGTATGCCAATATCTTTGATAAGCGTTTTTACAGCTTTCACTCCTTGTGTAGCTGCCTGCAGCAGCGTAAGACCTCTGGTCGATTCTCCCAATACTTCGGCAATAAAGGCATACCTAGTCGGGTCCGCCGTTAGGTTACATTCCATCACATAAGGGAGGAGGAGCCCATTAGCCACGCCATGGCTCACGTGGAAACGAGCACCGAGGGGATAAGCGAGGGCGTGAACCGCTGCAACCCCGGAGTTGCCAAAGGCAATACCCGCTAACATCGCCCCCTCTGCCATGGCGTTCCGTGCGTCTTTGTTCGAGCCATCGCTGACTATAGTTTTCAGGTTGCCAGAGATAAGCTGCATAGCTTTAACCGCGATTGTGTCTGTAAAGCTATTGGCCTTACGACTCGTATAACATTCAATTACATGAACTAGGGCGTCAATGCCGGAGGCGGCCGTTGTGCCACGGGGACAGCCGTAGGTAAGGACAGGATCAACCAGCGCCGCCCTGGCCAGTAAATAAGGGCTTATCATACCCACTTTGAGTTCCTTTTCCGTGTCACTGAAGATAGCGATGTTAGTGACTTCGCTCCCGGTTCCTGCCGTCGTTGGTATCGCAATAACGGCGAGACCAGGCGCGGGAATTTTATCTATCCCGATGTAGTCTTGCCCTTCTCCGCCGTGAACTAGAAGTACCGATAACCCTTTCGCCGTATCTATACTTGAGCCTCCCCCGACCCCGACGAGAACGTCATAGCTGCCATGTCTCAATTTTAGGGCGGCATGATTCAAACCTGATAGCGAGGGCTCCGGTTCAGTTTCAGAGTAGACATCAACTGCTACAACCGCCTTGTCCAGTTGTTCTTTAACCAGCTGGATCAAGCCAGACCGGAAAACCCTGGGGCCGGTGACAATGAGGGCCTTTTTCGCCCCCAGCTTGGTTATTTCGTTACCCAGTATGTTAAGAGCACCGACCCCAAAACGAACTAACTGTGGAATGATAATCTGATAAGTAAGGGGAGTATTATGTGCTGTCACCATTTAACCTCCATTCTTTCCGGATTGCTTTGAAGACCGAATCAGGGGTATATGCCTCTTAATTTAGTAGCTGTATCAATTCGTCTTATAGCCAGTATATAGGCAGCTTCTCTCATGGATATCTTCTTACGTAGGCTTAATTCCAGTACTTCATGAAATGCATTATTCATCACCGTTTCCAATTGTTGGTTAACTTGATTCTCGCTCCAAAAGAAAGACTGAAGCCCCTGAACCCATTCAAAGTAGGAAACAACTACTCCACCAGCATTAGCTAATATATCTGGTATGACAAACTTGCCATTATCGTTTAGAATAGTATCCGCCTCAGGTGTGGTCGGTCCGTTTGCTCCTTCTACGATCATGTTGGCTTTCACATTATTAGCATTATCGGCGCATAGGGTGTTTTCCAAAGCAGCAGGCACTAGAATATCGCATTTCAGACCCAAAAGTTCGTTTTGGTTTATACTCTCACTTCCTCTTACACCTACAACTGAACCACTTTCTTGTTTATGAGATTGAAGTTTATTCATATCAAGGCCATTCTGATTGTATACGCCACCTTGAGAGTCGCTAACTGCAATGAGCCTGACCCCATTTTCAACAAGCATTCTTGCTGCAATACCACCAACGTTGCCGAAACCCTGTACAACTGCTGTCCCACCTTCAACCTTAATCCCCAGGTGTTTAGCGGCTAGCAAGGCGTTTATGACACAGCCTCGGCCGGTAGCTTCTAAGCGACCTGGGCTGCCACCTATCTCTGGCGGTTTACCTGTTACTACTCCCAATACTGAATTACCCCGATTCATGCTATAGGTGTCCATAATCCATGCCATAATCTTGGGATTAGTACCGACATCAGGTGCAGGTATGTCCTTTTCCGGTCCGATAAGGATCGATATTTCGCAAGTATAACGACGTGTCATTCTTTCAAGCTCATCCTGTGAGAGCGTTTTGGGGTTGCAGATAACGGCACCCTTGGCTCCACCGAAAGGAATATTTACGACAGCGGCTTTCAATGTCATCCACGCAGCGAGAGCTCTAACCTCGTCCAAGTTAACATCCGGATGAAAACGTATTCCCCCTTTGAATGGTCCTCTGACATCGTTATGTTCAACTCTGTACCCACTAAAAAGTTTTATTGAACCATCATCCATCTTTACCGGAAAATGAACAGTAAGTTCACGTTTGCATTCTCTTAATATTGTCAAACATGCCTCACTTACCTCCATGTGACCGCATATGGAATCAATTCTCTCTTGAAACATTTTAAACGGATTATTCGTATCACACGCAATTTGAGCCACGATACACCTCTCTAAGTAATGGCAGCTAACCTGAGTAAAAAATTAATAAATATTATGTCGCGGAAAAAATTAGCCGTCTTGAAATTATTTATCCTAACATATAAAATTAGAGTGTACCCGGTTAAGGAAGTCAATAGTTTAAATGAGCTATTCTTGAGCGTATAGAACTGTGGGGTTAACATAATGATGTACAAGTTAAGGCGTGATGACTTCGAGGATATTTTGAAGTTAGTCAATTACTGCATGACTCGAATTAAAATAGGTAATGTGGATTTAAAGGAACTACTTACCGAGATGCTTAAAATATTTCGGTCGTATGATGGGGAATTTTTTCCTTCTAACGAGAGTTCAAACGGAGTAGATTTGTCGAATTCCTTCAGCATTAAGGAAGAAAAAATATCTCTAGAAAAATATAGAGACTATTACTGGCGCTATGATCCCCTTTATACAGCCCAATTTTGTCCTACACCTGTTAATCGTGTCTTTAAAACTGATGATATAATATCGTACCCACAATTGAAAAAACTTAATTATTATCAAGAATATCTCCGGAATATAAATTGGTTCGGTGAATTAGTCATACGCCTGTGTTCTAATGATGGCTTTTGGGGAACGATGTCTCTAACACGAACACCAAAACAACCCTATTTTTGTGATACGGATGTTCAAAAGGCCAAATTCTTATTGCCCTATCTGATCAATACCTTCGAAACAACCATGTTTTTTTCCAGGATTAATGAGGAACGTAAAGTACTTGAACGATGGTTAGAATCGAGACCAGATGGGATTATTCTTCTGGACGCGAAACTTCGTGTCTTATATAGTAATAACAATTCTCGACAATTGTGTCAATCGATGTCTAACATGGGTATAGAAGTATTATCCAAGCATCAAAATACAGATATTACACTACCTCGAGTGATAGTTGAGGATTGTAAGTATTTACTCAACACTTTTATAAACAATAGTACGATTTCCAATAATAGGATTCTTAATACTAAATGTGGAGATAGATATTACGTTCGATATACTATAATCATCCAATCCCACGAGGAAATTTCCTTACCCTGTTTTATTATCCGTTTAAATAATTTGGCAAAAACCGATGATAAAGCAGAGGTGTCGTTATTGAAGGACTACGTGTTGAGTGCTAGAGAAGAAATGATTGCCCAATATGCGGGAGCCGGGTTATCTAATAAGGCAATTGCTGATAAGCTCCGGATTAGCCCGTTTACAGTTCAAAATCATCTTAAGAATATATTCGAGAAGACGGGACTTAACAACCGCACACAACTTGTCAATTTGGTTAAATAGTTATAACTCTCAGCGTTCTTAATCTGTATTTCAGACTTCGCTAATAATTATTAATAGAGGTCTTTACTTTTACGAAACCAAGGCATATTATAACTCCCAAACAACTTACTACCGTTCCGAGCAAGAAGACTTGTGGCCCCCACAATTCCAAGAAACCTCCGAAGCTACGTCAATGCCAACCCCGGTCTATTGATTGCTTTTTTCTCAATCAATAGCTCAAATAAACTATTGACTTAGCATAATATATGAATTCTAATTTATTTGAGAAATTATTGGGTTACGTAACTTTGAAGAAGGAGGTACTGATCATGCGTAATAATTATGACACAGCAATAAAACAATCAAGGAAATATCTTGAGTTTATTGCCAAGGATAAGCTTTCCAAGCAAGAAAAAGATTGGGTTGTCAGTGAATCAGTCAAAGGATTCTCGGAGAATGTAAATCCGGGTTTTCTCAAATATAGGAAATCGGTTTCTACTGACTACACTGCGGTGGAATGGACAGATAACGGGGCCAGTTTTACTGACGTATATGGCAAAAAATTCGTTGACTGTCTGGGAGGCTATGGTATCTACAATGTTGGGCACCGCCACCCAAAGGTTGTAGAGGCTGTTACGAATCAATTGAAACGCCAAGCTCTACACAGCCAGGAATTACTCGACCCCCTGCGTGCCATGTTAGCAAGGCTGGTGGCCATGATTACCCCGGGAGATTTGCAGTATTGTTTTTTCACCAACAGCGGTACAGAATCTGTTGAAGGGGCATTGAAGTTGGCACGATTACACACCAAACGCTCGGGGATTATTTCTACAATCGGCGCATTCCACGGGAAAACTTTAGGTTCCCTGAGTGCCACTTCCAAGTCAGTCTTCCGTGAGCCTTTCCTGCCGCTGGTCCCTGGTTTCAGGCACATTCCTTATGGCAATGTAGAAGCCTTGGAACAGCAATTAGCCAATGACAAATTTACAGGTGAAGAGATAGCGGCGGTAATCCTGGAACCAATCCAGGGAGAAGGAGGGGTGATCATTCCACCTGATGATTATTTTCCGCAGGTCCGTGATATCTGCAACCGCTACGGCGTTCTTCTCATTGATGACGAGGTGCAAACCGGTTTCGGCCGGACCGGCAAGATGTTCGGTATTGATCATTATGGTGTGGCCCCCGATATTATGTGTCTGGGCAAGCCTTTCGGGGGCGGGGTAATGCCTGTGGGAGCCTTTGTTTCCACCAAAGAAATCTGGCAGGAAATGATTCCCAATCCATTTTTACATACTACGACATTTGGGGGCAACCCACTCGCTTGTGCTGCGGCTATTGCGGCCATTAACGTGACTTTAGAAGAAAAATTACCCCAGCAAGCTGCCGAAAAGGGCGCCTATTTTATCCCGAAACTGCTCGACCTAATGAGCAAGTATAGGAATATTTGCCAGGAGGGCCGGGGGCGAGGCTTGATGATTGGCATGGAATTTACTTCCAACGAAGTCGGCTATGAAGTGGCTAAAGGCTTATTTGAAAATGGAGTATTGGTCGCTGGTACCCTGATAAATGCTAAGACAATACGTATCGAACCTCCACTGGTCATCACCAAAGCCGAGCTTGATAGGGTATTAGAGGTGCTAAACAAGGTCTTGTCTGACGTATCGAAGAAATTCAACGCGAAGTTGAGCTCTTTAAAAAGGTTAGAGGTACATTAATTGAAATCGAGACTGCCTTGGGGGGAGTTGTCTGTTTCCAGCATCGACGAAGCTGATGTAATAATTATTGGAATACCATTTGATGGAGCGGTAAGCGCCGCTAGAGGAGCGGCTACCGCGCCCGACCGTCTTAGGGAGCTCTCCAAAATATTGCCACTCGTCACCGAGGAGGGAGTGGTATTTCGCGGCTTAAAGATCCGGGATGAAGGCAATATTCCAGCTCACTTGAATTGGGAAAAATATTTCGGAGAAGTAAATAAACGGGCTTACGACATACTCGTTCATCATAAATTCTGCCTTTTCCTAGGAGGTGACCATTCTGTTTCTATACCGCTTGAGAGCACTTTTGCCCGGGCTTATGCTGGTCAAAATATAGGCATTATTCACTTCGATGCTCATTGTGATCTTGCAGATGAATACGATGGACATCGTTGGTCCCACGCCTGTACGCAACGCCGTGCCTTGGAGCTTCTCAATGTAAAACCAGATGGTCTTACCTTGGTGGGGATTCGCTCTTTCATGGAGGACGAGTTGGAATTCCTGGATAGAAATCCCGGGATTCGTATAATTAACGCTAGGGAAATCTACAAACAAGGTTTAGGTTATGCTTTCAAGACGATCAATAAGCGCTATCAAGACTACCGTGCTATCTATTGTTCCATCGATATCGATGTGCTAGATCCTGCCTTCGCTCCCGGCACGGGCACTCCTGAGAGCGGCGGCCTGAGCACGCGGGAATTAATAGAATTAGTTAGAGAAATAATGGTCCATCTACCGGTGGCAGCCGTAGACATCGTGGAAGTATCGCCACCCCTTGACTCATCGAATATCACATCGTGGGCGGCGCTTAAAGTGATATATGAAATCCTTGGAGAAATAAAAAATCGTAAGATAAAGAAGAAGTTATAACTATTAATCTCGCCAAACCTCATCCCAAAGATTTTTTAATACCAACGCTCCAATGACTTAAAAAATTAAAGGATAATAAAATGGCTAAGTATTTTGATCTTATTATTAAAGGGAATATCATCACTGTGGTCAATGAAAAGCCCCGGGCAGAGGCCATTGGCATTAAGGGTGAAAAAATCGTATCTGTTGGATCAGTGAAAGATGTCGAGCAAGGCGCCGGGAAATCTACCAGGGTACTTGATTTTAAAGATAAAACCGTCCTCCCTGGTTTCATTGATAGCCATACACACCCGATGGGCGTCGGAAGAAGCCAGTTGAGTCTCGATTTATCCTCGGTGACTTCAGTTAGCGAAGCCTTGGCCAGGATAAAACAAAGAGTTCAAATCACTCCCCCGGGGAAATGGGTTGTCTGCGGGGGATATAATCCCCTCTGCGTGGCGGGAAAAAGGTTCCTTACTTTAAAAGAGCTCGATGAAATCTCTACAAAACATCCTATATCGGTGACGCCCTCTGGCGGGCATTGTTCTATGCTCAATACCGCGTCTTTCGAACTGCTCCAGCTGACGGCAGGCATGGAAGGAGTGGTCACGGATACCAGGGGGGAACTTACGGGAATAATACAAGACCCGGCTTCCAGTCAAACTCTGGAGATTATAGGGGCGTTAACCAGCGATACTGAACGCCTAGAAGCGATAACGGTTGCCACTCAAGAAGCAGCCTCCGCTGGTATTACCACCCTGTTTGCTAAGGAACCTCTTGAAAGCATTGATTTCATCCTGAAGAATATCGAACATATTCCTGTACGCATCACTCCAATGATTATGGGCGCTGTCAATGCTGACCTGATATTAGAAAATGCGATTAAATGCAATTACCTGGGCAATAAAAAATGCGTGGCTATTGTCGGCGACGGGGCTATCGAAGCTCATACCGGAGCCATGTTTGAGCCCTATACCAACGACCCCGGGACACTGGGCATGCTTATGTACAGCGATGATGAATTGTACCAGTTTGTAGAAAAAGCGCATAAAGCCGGCCTGCAAATATCTTTTCACGCCGAATCAGACAGGTCTATCGACCAGATTCTTTGGGCATATGAGAAGGTACTGGAGAAATATCCCCGCAAGGACCACCGCCACCGCATCGAACATTTTGAAGTCCCCACTAAAAAACAAATTAATCGAGTAGCCAGATTGGGAGTCGCCCTGGCCATGCAGCCCATGTTTATTACAGTCTGCGAAGGTCCTAACCTGGACTATTACCGGGCATTGCTGGGAGATGAGAGAGTAAAAAGGACGCATCCTTTCCGCTCCATTCTGGACGAGGAAATCCTGGTATCGGGCGGTTCGGATGCCCCGGTTACGCGGATGAATCCTTTAGGGGGGATTCAGGCCTGTGTTACTCACCCCACTAAAGAGCAGCGCATCGATGTCTATGAAGCCATTGAGCTGTTCACGATAAATGGGGCTAAAATAGGCTTTGAGGAAGAACTTAAGGGTAGCATTGAAGCAGGGAAGCTGGCGGATTTTGTGGTATTATCCAATGACCCTTACCGTGTCCCCCGTGAGAAGATAGGGGATATCAAAGTCGATATGACCATTGTAGGCGGTAAGGTCGTATATGAGAGGAAGACGTAATAATATCCTATCTTAATATTAAATAAGGCAGGATACTTAAGAGGTGCATTAACCATGAGTGAAGGTAAAAAAGTCGGCAAGAAGCGAGATCTTCCCGGCATCAAATCAGCCGAACTGCTTAAGTTGAGAAATCAATATGTACCCAGGGGCGTTTTTCAAATTGCGCCCATCTTCATTGAAAACGGTAAAGGGACCATCGTGAAAGACATTGATGGCAATGAATATATCGATTTTTGTGCCGGCATTTCCACCTTAAGCGTAGGGCATTGTAATGACGAAGTCATTTCGGTAATTAAAGAACAAATCGAGAAACACTTGCACACCTGTTTTCACGTCCTAATGTATGAATCCTATGTTAAACTGGCTAAAAAACTTGCAGAAATTACACCAGGAAGTTTTCCCAAACAGGTTTTACTTGCCAATAGCGGCGCTGAAGCTGTTGAAAATGCGATAAAAATAGCCCGGAGATATACCGGCAGGCGCGGCATCATTGCCTTCGAGCATGCTTTTCACGGTAGAACAGCGCTCGCGATGGGCCTGACCAGCCAGGTTAAATATTATAAATACGGCTTTGGCCCATTCGATCCCAGCATCCAGAGATTTCCTTACGCCTATAGCTATAGAGCCCCTTTCGATCTGGAGGATGATAAATACGCTGAATATTGTGTGAAGAAAATAGAAGATAGTTTTAAGACGTATACACCTTCTGAAGAAATTGCCGCTATAATAGTTGAGCCGGTACTGGGAGAAGGTGGATTTGTGGCGCCTCCTCCGGCGTTCCTTAAAGGCCTACGAAGAATATGCGATGAGTATAAAATCCTGCTGATTGCTGATGAAGTACAGTCAGGAATGGGCCGCACCGGAAAAATGTGGGCGATTGAGCATTATGGTATAGTGCCGGACATCCTGTTATCTGCCAAGGGCCTGGGTGGAGGACTGGTTATATCAGCTATTGTCGGCAGAAAAGAGGTGATGGACTCCGTTGATATCGGTGGGATAGGGGGGACATTCGGAGGCAATCCACTTTCCTGCGTCGCAGCTTTAAAAACGATAGAGGTGATTGAGAAAAATAACCTGTTAGCCAGGGCAACTTACTTGGGGAATATTACTAAAAATAGACTTGATAAAATGAAACAGAAGTATAACTTGATAGGAGATGTCAGAGGGCTTGGAAGTATGATTGGCGTAGAATTGGTTAAAAACCGCGTCACAAAAGAACCGGCCTCTGAAGAAACCGACAAAATAAGAAAAAGGTGCCATGAATATGGGCTATTAATAATGTCATGCGGCGCGTTACACAACGTTTTTCGCATCATGTTCCCTCTCACAATCAAAGATAGTGAGCTTGAAATGGGTTTGGATATCTTTGAGGATTCGATTAAAGAAGTGACTGAATAAAGCAGATATTATTAAATATTTACTGATACTCACATCAAATTTTATTATATTTAGCCAATAAATAAAATCTAGAAGATAGGCATAAAAACTCTCGGGTAAGCTAGTGGCTAAATATAAAAATGTAGTGCCGGTTTACATCAAGTATTAATAATTTAGTTGTTTATTTATAAAAATCAATATGCTTAAGACCTGGAAGTATTCAACTACGCTGGCTCTAGCTGCGCTTATTGGTATAACAATCATATGGGGCTGGTCTTTCCTTATTGTAAAACAGGCCATCGTCAGTATGCCTGTCATGGACTTTTTATCGCTGCAGTTTACGGTGGCTTTTCTGGTCATGATCATTCTACGGCCGGCCTGCCTTAAAAATATTAGTCTTCGGGACTTAAGGCGGGGCACACTTCTCGGAGCGTTACTTGGTATGGCGTGGATTATGCAGACATTCGGCCTGCGTACCACGCCAGCCGCGGTTTCAGGATTTATCACCGGTATGTCCGTCGTTTTAACGCCTGTCATCGCCTGGTTACTCCTGCATGACAGGATAAGCCTGAAAACATGGCTTTCCGTAGCTCTGGCAACTATTGGTCTGGCGCTACTCAGCTTACACGGATGGTCTTTCGGCAGTGGTGAACTGCTGATATTGGGATGTGCTATACTCTTTGCATTGTATATTGTCGCCTTAGGTAAGTGGTCAACAGAACACGATTCTTATATACTTGCTGTTGTTCAGCTAGGGACCGCCGCCGTCATCTGTCTGATTGCCGCATCTCCGGGAGGTATCGTGATGCCGCCGAATATACACGTCTGGATTGCAGTCGGTATCATAGCAGTCCTGGCTACAGCTCTAGCGTATCTCGTGCAGACCTGGGCACAATCACTTATGTCTCCCACAAACGCTGCTGTAATTTTGACTATGGAGCCCGTCTTCGCCGGGGTTTTTGCCGTAGCACTCGGCCATGAACAACTTACGGTCCGCGCAGTAGCAGGCGCTGTTTGCGTGTTGATAGCAATGTTTACTATTCGGATAAAAATCAACGCTCGAAAAATCCAAGGGACATGATTTTTAGTCTCCTTTTACCCATCAATGAAAGCGAGCTTGAAATGGGTTTAAATATCTTTGAGGATTCAATAAAAGATGTGAGTGGGTGAAAATAGATTAATCTCAAATCGTTTATACCAGTCCCGTTGCCTCTTCATGATATTCAGTCGCAGGGTATCCTTGGCAATGTCCACACCGACGCAAACGGCTCCCTCTGTCATTGGCCTTTTCTCCTTTTTAGCCTTTCCCTTGGTTTTGATTAACCCCCCTCAACGGTTCTGACTTTATTAAAGGTTTGGGTGTGGCGACCACCCTGCTCCTTGGTCTTATTGAACTCAAGGTCAATCGATTCACCACACCAAGCCTATGGCAGATATACTACGACATTATTCAAGATAAAAGGTCATAATAGCTCATTTCAACTATTGACTTCTAATATTACCCAGACTAAATTCTAATTGACTGGCTGAGAAAGCTGCTATAAAAACATTCTCAAAAGTCGCCTAAAAATTATTGGTTGGCGATGATATAGAATGCGCACTTCGGTAATTTAATTAAAGATAATACACTTGGTGGTTGATAGTTCGTGACCTTAAATGGTTGAAAACATGCTATATCACATGCTGAACAATATGGAGGTTAAATATGGCTATAAAAAAATACGAACAATACATACTTACCGATTTTACTCCGGTAGAGCCGGAGGAAAAAAATTCCAAGTATGCCATCATACTGGACACCGAAGGCGTTGAGAAATTTAAGGGCAAAAATTTTTCATTTGCGGCGTCTACCATTACCGAGCCCGGGGTCATGGTCCCGGAAGCTCATTCACACGATTATGACCAATATCTTGTTTTTATCGGAGGCGATCTGCAGTCTAAAAGTCTCGGAGGAGAGGCCGAGATGTGTTTAGGCAAGGAGCAGGAAAAATATATCATTAAAACATCGGCCATTGTCCATATTCCCAAGGGATTGGTGCATTGTCCACTTACCCACAAGAGAGTCGACAAACCCTACTTACTTCTGGATATTTTCCTAGCACCCAAATATAAAAGAAATTTATCCAAATAGCTTTTACCCCTCGGGTTTAGTAGATATCCGGGAAACTAGGAGATAATCCTAGCAATTTGGAAAGAGCGATACTGACTCAGCCAACTTGAGGTTAGTGAGTTGTATCCGGTTGCCAGGTACTATCTTAATTATTAATGCTATTTCGAGAAATTAGCTAAAAATAATGACTGAGTAAATGAGGGAAGCGCAGATGTTACAACAAGAGTCTATCAAACTGGAACTTAATGTTCCTGCAAGAATGAGGGACGGCACTGTTCTTTATGCTGACGTATGGAGACCGGATACTGGACGAAGATATCCAGCAATTCTCACGCGCTTACCTTACATACCTTACAACGACAGTGATGACCTTATAGCAAGTAGCGGCTATATGAATTTTCAAAGGATTGCTCGGGCCGGTTATGCAGTGGTGATACAGGATTGCCGTGGTACCGGAGCCTCTGAGGGTAAACCCTATTTCTTCCGCCAGGAGTTTGAGGACGGCTATGACACGGTAGAATGGCTGGCTAATCAACCGTGGTGTGATGGGAATGTTGGGATGTATGGTCTCTCGTATTTTGCTTTCACTCAATGGGCGGCGGCCGCCACCCAAGCACCCCACCTGAAAACTATTTGCCCATTTGGCACCCAATCTGCCTCCCGCGCGTTCCCATTCTCCGAAAGAGGCGATGCATTTCGATTGGGACACGAAGGATTTTGCTTACTGATGGCAGCAAATAGGCTCATGAGAGAAAAATTAACAACTAAAAAATGGAAATCATTGTACGAACGCATTATCTATTATTCAGATAACATGGAAGAGCAATTCCGCTTCCTGCCCCTTAAAGATTCTCCTGTTTCTAAAATAGCGGAGGAACTCGGTTTCGCACCCCTCACATCCGACCTTTTGAAAAATATGGAAGATGATAACTACTGGAAGCAATTCGGCAATCCTTATCCCTTTGAAAATGTAGTCGTACCATGCTTTCACATGTGCGGCTGGTATGACCTGGTGTCGGGGCCCGGTGTGTTTGAAAGCTATCAGGAGATGAAGGCGAGAGGAGGCTCTGACTTGGCCAGGAAAAATCAGAAGCTGCTCGTCGGTCCTTGGGTTCATACGGTGGAGTTGTTGAACACCATTGGAGAGTTGAATTTTGGCAGAGCATCGTCAGGAGAGTCTATTGATGTGACCGGAATGCATATCCGGTGGTTTGATTACTGGTTAAAGGGTATCGATAATGGTATTATGGATGAACCTCCGGTGCGTATCTTCATTATGGGTAAAAATGTCTGGAGGAATGAAAATGAGTGGCCTCTGGCCAGGACAAAATACACGAAGTATTACTTGCATAGTGGAGGTCAGTCTAACAGCCGTCTCGGTAATGGTATCTTGAACATTGAGCTTCCCGGTGAGGAGCAACCTGATACCTATCTATACGACCCCAGAAATCCCGTACCTACTAACCCACCTGGCCAACAGTGGCTGTTTGACCATCAAGACTTAGAAAATAGAGCGGATATCTTGGTCTATACCTCAGCACCTCTGGAAACTGACCTTGAGGTAACTGGTCCAATTCAGATAAAACTGTGGGCGGCTTCTTCGACCGTGGACACGGACTTTACCGGAAAGCTAGTGGACGTATGGCCGAATGGTAAGGCCTACAATCTGGTTGACGGTATCATAAGAGCCCGATATCGCTTATCGGTATCAGAGCCAAAGCTCATTGAGCCAGGCCGGGTTTACGAATATTCTATAAATCTCGGTAATACAAGTAATGTCTTCAAGGTAGGGCACAAGATTCGCGTCGAAATTTCCAGCAGCAACTTTCCCCGCTATGATCGGAATCTAAATACGGGTCATCCCATCGGTCAGGATGCCGAAATAAACATAGCTGAGCAGACAATCTATCATGATAGGAAACGCCCATCATATATAGTGCTGCCGGTGATACCAGAATGAGTTTATTTTCTAGCAAAGTGCTTAACTCTGAGGATACCTTTTACCAACGACCGATGTCTACCCGTACAACTCTTCCAGTGCCTTGTCTGGCGCCGGCGGCTTGTCTCAACGCGTGCAATTTGAAGGACGTAAGGATCGACGCCACATTGTATGTTGCGGCTAGTGAAAGAATGACCACACTTTCATCTGATAGATGAGAGAATGGCTTTTCGATGAAAAACTTTTAACCTGAGCATAACCTTCTAGTCTCTGCCACTTGGAAGGGATCAAGTTGCAAATACAGATTGTACTAAGGGAGGAGAATAAATGAAAAGTAAAAAATCTACTATACCCCTGGGTGATGTGGGGACCGCCATAGTCAAGCCATACATAAGTTGCACTCAAGCAATGGTACTTGGCCTAACATCACAAAAAGGAAACCTGAATGCTCAAAATGGTGATGAACCAATCAGTTCGGTACCTTGGGAGCATATTTTAGTAAAGCTGGTCATCCCTAAAAAGGGATATAGATACTTAAGTCACGGGCACTTCTTGGGGATCGAAGTGCCCACACTTAACGAAAGAGGAGTTTGTGCTACTTATGCTGGCAGGTTTTCTCAAAGCTTCCCTCCATATCCAGGTAAAGCTGAGTATCTTTCAGCCGATGATCTGATGAGAATATCAGGTAGTGCCAAGGAATATGTACAAAAGTGGGAAGAGAACTTCACCAAATACGGCGGCATGCAAAACGTAGGGTGGACGATTGTTGACCCCAAGGAAGGCTACTATATAGAAGGCTTGAATTATATATATGGCGACCCGGCAAATCACAGCGTCCAGGGTCCGGTAACTGATATGGTCTTTGCCGCAGGCAATTTCTTCCTCACTGAAAGATTCAAACAGTATGAAGTTGGAGGGTGCGGTTATAATCGAGCCAAAAGAGTCTGGCAGATGTTAATTGATCGACAATATGATTGTGTTGTTGGTATGCCTTATGGCATCATATTACCTTACTTTATGAGCATCTGGAGAGACCATGGGAATATTTCGCCCGAGGAACAAAGAATGAGTGATTATGTGCCAGAGGAGAGGGGCGCACTTACAGTATGTTGTCATGGTGGGACAGGACATCGTACGGCCAAATCCATAATTTCCGTATCTATAGCCCAGCACACCAATTTACTTAGCTGTATGTGGATTACGTTTGGACAACCATGCATATCACCATTTCTGCCCTTTTATATCGGCATTAATGCGGTACCTGAAATTGTGAGCATAAGAGCTAATCACGTGGCACAGGTATTTGAAAACTTGCGACTAGCTCTTGAATATCACCCAGAATATAGACCTGAGATTACACATTACTGCACAATCTTTGAAATCCAGACCATTGAACAAACCGAAAAATTAGAAGCTAATGTCAGCAAGCTAGCCGATGATGGAGAAGAAATTAAAGCTAGGGCGTTACTAACAGAATTTGTAGCGAAGAAGTGTAATGAAGCCATGTCAGTGGGCTCTCAATGGCTCGAATTTCTCCAGAACCTGCCACTTGCTCCTAAAGCAGCTCTATAGGAGAAGTAATGAAAACAATAGCTCAATTAAGCTATTGACTTAAAAGATGAGATATATTGTAATCTAAGCGATAAGCAGGCTATTAATTGAGAATAAGGAGGATATAAGTGTTTAAGAAAATTTTATTGTTTGCATTCGTTATAACTCTCGTCTCGGGAATACTTATCACCGGTTGTGCTAAAACAACATCTACTCCAACAACATCGACTCCACCAACAACCTCTGCTCCACCAACTACTACCGTACCACAATATGGCGGCACCCTGCGAATTATCTCAAGTGCCGATGTCACCTGTCTGGGATGGCCTGCAGAGCAGCTGAGCCTCGAGGACTTCTACCATCGCGTCCCTGCTATCGAAACTCTGGTTCGCTTTGATCCCAAGTCCAGTGGACCGGTTCCCTTTCTAGCCGAGAAGATAATAGAGGATAGCAGTGCCAAGACCATCACCTTTGTTTTAAGGAAAGACATCCAGTTCCAGGACGGTACTGCTTTTGACGCTACAGCCTGCAAATGGAATCTGGATCAGGTTATGACAGGTATTAATACCTCTATGGACTTCGCCACTGTTTCCTCAATTGAAGTAGTGGATGACTACACCGTCCGTGTTAATTTTAAAGCCTGGGATACTGTATTTTTACGCTTGATGTGTTGGGACTCAGCCATGGTATCTCCCACGGCATATGAGAAAAATGGGTTAGACTGGATGCGCAACAATCCCGTGGGCACCGGACCTTTCAAGTTAGTCAGCTTTCAGCGTGATGTTAAAAAGGTATTCGAGAAATGGGACGGTTACTGGCAGGAAGGTAAACCCTATCTTGACAGGATAGAAATATCTGTTGTCGCTGACCCCACTGTTCAAGTCGCTTCTTTTCAATCGGGAGAAGCTGATATTATTGCTGTCGTAAATCCCACTGATGCAAAGAACCTGCAGGGTAAACCTGGCGTGAAGCTTCTACAGGGCAACGTAGTGGGAGGCTTGGATAGCCTCTTTGGAGATAGCGCCAATCCCGATTCGCCCTTCGCCGATCTTAAAGTGAGGCAGGCAGTTAGTTACGCTATCGACCGTCAAGCCATAAACGACTCTGTTTATAAAGGCTTCGGGAAATTAACAAATCAGATAGCGCCCCCCGGGAGCCCGACCTACAATCCGAATATAGTTGGTTACCCGTATGACGCAGGAAAAGCTAGAGAACTGTTGAAAGAAACCGAATATGCTAATGGGTTTGATACCACCATTTGGTGCTCTTCAACCCCTTTTTATCAAGACATGTTTACCGCGGTCCAGGGTTATTTAGCCGCAGTTGGTATTAAAGCAGATCTAAAATTACAGGGTCCCGGACAAATGGGCGAAATGGGTTTTGCAACCGGTTGGTCTGATGGGATGTTCGGCCAAGGTCTGATAGACGATCCCGAAGTAGGGATAGATATGCGCGTCTTTCTAGCAGAGAGCAGTGGAACGGGCATAGCTAAAAGCATAATTCATCCTGACGACGTTGAGAATGCCGTTAATCTGATGATCTCAGCCCCCGATTTCAAAACGAAACAATCTGAAGCCTGGGAATTGCAGTCCTTGATGTTTGATAAGTACTGTATTTTCACTCCGATAATGTTCATGTCCAACATTACTGCATGGTCTACCAGGGTCCATGATGAACTCTGGGAAACGTATATCCCCCAAGATCCATGGTCGTTTGCAGACACATGGCTGGGGGAGTGACAGGTGTTTGTGTGTATACACCCCCGGTTTGATGGGTATCTGGCTTGAAGGATGATTGAACAGCACGAGAAAAAATACAATATACTAGTTGCATAAATTTATGAAAGGAATCAATATACTATGTTTAAGAAAGTTTTATTGTTAGCATTCGTTATAACTCTCATCTCGGGAATACTTATCACCGGTTGTGCTAAAACAACCCCTAGTCCGACAACCTCTGCTCCACCCACAACCTCCGCTCCACCAACTACTACCGTACCACAATATGGCGGTACCCTGCGCATTGTCGCAGGCGCCGACGCCACCTGTCTGGGATGGGTTCCAGAGCAGTATAGCCCCGGTGACTACTATCAGCGTGCCCCTGCTATGGAAACTCTGGTCCGCTATGATGCTAAAAGCAATGGGCCGGTTCCTTTTCTGGCCGAGAAAGTAATAGAGGATTACAATAACAAGACCATCACTTTTGTTTTAAGGCAAGGCATCAAGTTCCAGGACGGCACTGATTTTGACGCTGAAGCCTGCAAATGGAATCTGGATCAGGAGATGACAGGAATCAATACCTCGATGGATTTCAGCAATGTTTCCTCAATTGAAGTGGTGGATAACTACTCCGTCCGCTTAGATTTTAAAGCCTGGGATACTGAATTTTTACGCCTCATGTGTTGGGACTCAGGCATGGTATCTCCCACGGCATATGAGAAAAATGGGGTAGACTGGATGCGCAACAACCCTGTAGGCACCGGGCCTTTCAAGCTGGAAAGTTTCCAGCGTGACGTTAAAAAGGTTTTCGTGAAATGGGACGGTTACTGGCAACCAGGTAAACCCTATCTTGACAAGATAATAATATCTATTAACCCTGACGTCACTGTTCAAAACGTTTCTTTGGTATCTGGGGAAGTTGATATCATTAGTCTCGAAGATTGCACTGATGCAGCGAACCTCAGGGGCAATCCTAACGTGAAGCTTATACAGGGCACCGTAGAAGGAAGTTTGGATGAGATCATTGGAGATAGCGCCAATCCCAGCTCCCCCTTCTCCAAACTTGAAGTGAGGCAGGCAGTCAGTTACGCTATCGACTATCAAACCATACACGAGTCTGTTTATAAGGGCTTTGGGCAATTAACAAATCAATTGGCTCCCACGGGGAGCTTGACCTACAATCCGAATATAGTTGGTTACCCGTATGATGCAGGAAAAGCTAGAGAGCTGTTGAAAGAAGCGGGATATGAAAATGGGTTTGACACCACCCTTTGGTGCTCTTCAAGCGCTTTTTATCAAGACCTGTTTACCGCGGTCCAGGGTTATTTAGCCGCAGTGGGCATTAAAGCAGATCTAAAAATACTGGGTCCCGGACAAATGGGCGAATTGGGTATGGCAATCGGTTGGACTGATGGGTTGTTCACCCCCGGTTTGTTAGACGATGCCGGAATCGGGACAATAATGCGCTACTCTTTTGCAGCTAGTAGTGGAACGGGCATAGCTAAAAGCACCATTCACCCTGACGACCTTGAGAATGCCCTTGCGCTGATGACCGCGGCCCCCGATTTCAAAACGAAACAATCTGCAGCCTGGGAATTGCAGTCCTTGATGATTGATAAGTATTGCATTCTCACTCCGATAATGTTCATGCCCAACATTACTGCGTGGTCCTCCAAGGTCCATGATGAATTCTTCGAAGCGGGCCCCGTCAACGCACCATGGTCGTTTGCGGATACATGGCTGGAGAAATAACAGGAAGGTTTGATATATCTTTGGTTGTGCTTGGATTTTTGGCCAAGAGGATGATATTAGTTCATCCTCTTGGCCCCTAGCAATTCAACGTAATTTCGTAATGACCTTACCCCTGAATTACCGTACCATATCAGCATGGAACCATGAATCGAGCAGAGCCAGTATCGTCTCGAAGGCTTGATGGGCAAAGTAGCCAGCGTGGCTATAGCGTTTAGTCGTGTTTCGTTATCCCAATCGTCGGTGATAAAACATTAAAATTAAGGCGAATAGTTCTCCCATTGCCCCCAACTGCCGAACCACTCTCTAAGACCAAGATCCGTAGGTTTAGCTGCCGGGGGAACTAAAGACTCATAAACCTGCTTGGCATATGCCTGACATTTGGTCAAGGCTCTAACTGCCTTAGCATAGTTGCACATGGATTCATTGCCTTTGGTACTGTGGGCAAGATCCCAATAATAAGTACCTTTCTGGCTTTCGGCAGCTGCTCGATTGAATATTGCGTCAAGCGGTGCGTATCGAACATCCGCATAAGTCAGTTTCCGTAGCTCTTTGTTTGCATGATACAAGTCATACTGAGATCGCTTATAGGCTGCCAATACAATATCAACTGGCTTGGAGGCAAGCTGTAGTTCATAGAAGGTATATGTTGCGGCTATAGTATAATCGTGCCACCCTGCGCTGAGAGGTTCGACTTGCCTGCCGACAGGGCCGGTACATACATGGAATAATCCTTTATCACCATTATCAGGTTGCACTATCCCCACCATTTGATTTGCTAAGTTACCAATATATGAGTCCCAACCTGCCCCTTGAGTCTTGAACAGCTGAACCTCAGCTTCTTCCAGTGTGGGATAAGCTGGTGGCGGGCTGGGAGTACGCCATAACATTTTTACAAAATCCAGGTCGACAGCACCGTGGTAGTTATGCAGCGCATTCCACATAAACCAATTTCTTCGCACTGAGTCCAAATCGTCCACATTCCAGCCCCCGTGAGGAAAATAAATAAGAGGCCACCCAAATTCGTTTTGCAGAAATGGCTGCAACGACTCGGCTAAGCAATTATTGGTGGCGTATATGAAATCTTGCTCACCAAAGTCCCCAGCTCGTCTGACAACCTTGGGATCTCTGCATTCAAGAACAAAAGCTTTGCCACCAACATCGGCCCAGAGGCCAGCTGCACGAATGCCGGATGGATAGGCTAACTGAATCGCTAAAGCTTCATCAGCATTATTGGCAAATCGAAGAGTATGTTGTACTGCGAGACCTGGTGGGACACCGTATCCTGGCTTTTCTTTACCATTAGTACCAGAACCATGATGGACATAAGCCAGACCTTTATTGTTCATGGCAGGATGACCACCTAAAGGAGGTATAATGACCATCCCGAATATATAATTATTACCCGTCTCGGGGAGGGCGATAGCAAGAAACTCATACCTCAACGGGTGATCCTCAGAACTCGCACAAATAAGATTGTGATCTTTGGTATTGTTTCCCCAAGCAGCAAAACCACTACATTCGTTCGATGGCAATTTATCATTTTGACTTTCGGGAGGTTCATTGCTAGAGTATGTCCGTAAACTCTTTACAATAGGGTATGCCGGTAAACTCATATCAACAATACCAGTGGTACAATAATCCGCTAATACCTGTTCGTATGATAAGTTCACACCAGCAGCAGTTGCGCCGGCTGCCATACCACGGAATATATCCATAAATTCTGGGGCATATTTCTTCAATTGCCACTGGTAGGCCCTCAGGGCAGTGACTTCCACCTTGGTAAAGTTGCGCTGTAAGTTTTTCAAAGCCCAGGGACCAAATATCTGATTAAGCTGCAGGGAGTACTGGTAGCCTATGTCGTAATCTGAGCCGCACAGAATCATAACTGGAGTTACATTCGAGACCAGTGGCACCCCATCATCATAAAATGTCTCAGATTCAAGAAGATACTTTTTCATCATTAGTTTTAATCCTTTCTTCACCCTGTTATTTAATGCAAGTTACTAAGCTTTCTTGATTACCGGTTACGTCCATTCTATTGAAATATATATAATAATATAAGGCAAGTATCCCTTAATCACACGTAGGGATTCTATTATATGTTCAATAATAACATGGTTGCATACTACAAACAAATTGGATTATACTCTTAGCACTATCGCTAGGAGGCGCATATTATGGCTTCCACGCAAATTTACCTCTTACTTTCAGGGGCTGCCTTGTTTATTCTACTACGATATGGCGTATCATCTCTTACACGCAAATTACCATTGGCACAAACTGAAAAGAGTAGGGGGTTTGTTTTGCT
>CAYOHA010000008.1:0-24861 GCA_964403625.1 uncultured Dehalococcoidales bacterium
TTATATTAGCTCAGGGATACCCACGGTTTCATTATTTCAGTTTAGCGATTGGCTTAAAACATTGACAATCTTTATGTACCGTGATATAGTTGATATAGTTGACCATATTAGTCAACTATTTATAATACTTTCTAACCAAGAGGTGAAGTCGATGAAACTTTCTACCAAGGGACGCTATGGCACCAGAGCTCTCTTAGAGCTTGCCCTTCAAGGACAAGAAGAACCAGTCCTGCTGAGAGATATTGCCAAGAAACAACAAATTTCTTTACCCTACCTTGAGCATTTGATTTCTCCGTTGATAGCCGGAGGTATAGTACGTAGCATCAAGGGACCCAGAGGCGGGATCTCTCTAACGAAGAGCCCTTCGGAGATAAAACTAAGCGAGGTTATTCAACTGCTTGAAGGCTCCGTTGCTCCAGTAGACTGCGTTGATAATCCAGAGACATGCGACCGATCTTCCTCCTGTGCTACCCGTGATATCTGGAGCGAACTTAAAAAAGCAATGAGTGGAGTTTTGGAATCTACGACACTGCAGGACTTGGTCGAACGGCAGAAAGAGAAAGAGCAGCCTGATGAGGCTATGTACTACATATAGGCTCCCAGATAGACAAACCTACCAAGGAGACAATTGAGAACTATGATAGATAGGTATTCAAGACAGGTAATTTTCCCCGGAATAGGAGAGGAAGGACAAAAGAAACTGGGCAACAGCTATATAGTCAGTATTGGTTGTGGAGCCCTGGGGACTGTTTTTGCCACTTCCTTAGTACGTGCTGGTGTTGGTAAAGTCAGAATTGTAGATAGGGATTTTATTGAGTATCACAACCTGCAACGGCAGGTTATCTTTACCGAAGAGGATATAAAAGATGAGCTACCGAAGGCGATAGCCGCTGAACGTCACTTAAAGAAGGTGAATTCCTCGGTTGAGGTTGAGGGAATTGTCGCCGATGTGAACTATGCCAATATCGAAAGGCTGGTAAAAGGGGCCGATTTAGTCCTAGACGGGCTGGATAACCTGGAAACCCGCCTGTTGATAAACGATGTCTCATTAAAGCATAAAATCCCCTGGATATATGGCGGGGCAATTTCCTCTTACGGGATGACAATGAACATAATACCAGGTGAAACTGCCTGCTTTCGTTGTTTCCAAGTCAGCCCGGTCAGTAATGGACTTGCTTTGACCTGTGATACTGCAGGAGTAATCGGCCCAGCACCGTTTATTATCGGTTCATTACAGGCAGTCGAGGCAATGAAGATATTAGTGGGAGCTAAAGAGATTAATCGTGACCTGATAATAATTGATGTCTGGAGGGATGAATTCAATCACTTCAAAATTTCCAGCCATAAAAACTGTCCGGCTTGCCACGGCGAGTATGAATTTCTGGAGGCGCGGTTTGGGACAAGAACCACTTCTCTTTGCGGTCAAAATGCGGTGCAAATCTCGAATCCCGAAGCCGGTGAAGTGTCTTTTAAGAGGCTGGCGGCACATCTCGGTCATCTGGGCGAAGTAAACTATAACGATTTCATGCTTCGATTTCGAGTTAACAGTCACGAAATGGTAGTCTTCCCTGACGGGCGGGCTATCGTGAAAAATACTAATGACGAGGCACTGGCAAGGGGATTATACGCCAAATATATCGGGATGTAGGCGGGATATTATGATTTATTTAGATAATGCGGCGACATCATGGCCCAAGCCGGAAAGTGTTTATCGGGCTACGGATGAGTTCCTGAGAACCAGCGGGGGCAACCCCGGGCGCGGTGGACACACTATGGCAGTGGCTGCCAGCAAGATGGTTGACGAGACCCGGCTTCTCGTCAGGCGGCTAATTAATGCCCCGGAAAAGGATAGGGTAATATTTACCTTCAACTGTACCGATTCACTGAATACAGGATTGAAGGGACTACTAAGGCCAGGAGACCATGTAATCACCAGTAGCATTGAGCATAACTCTGTGGTACGGCCTTTGAGAAAACTTGAGCAGAAGGGAGTCAAAGTTACCCGGCTGGTTCCTCATTCAGGTAACGGGTTTGTCTCCCCTCGGGATATTGAAAAATCGATAACCAGCAAGACCAGACTGGTGGTTATGACTCACGCATCCAATGTTAACGGAGTTATTCAACCTATTGAAGAATATGGTGTAATCACCCGGAGATATAACTTGATTTTCATGGTAGATGCTGCCCAAACTGCGGGCAAATATCCACTCGATGTTCAGGAAAGTAATATCGACCTGCTGGCTTTTTCCGGTCATAAGGGAACGTTTGGACCGCCGGGCACCGGCGTGCTGTATATAGGCGAGCGAGTTGACCTTGATACGCTTCGTGAAGGCGGTACCGGTTCACATTCAGAACAGGAAGAGCAGCCCACTGCCTTCCCCTACAAATTCGAGAGTGGCACAGCGAACACCGTGGGCATCGCTGGGCTGAATGCCGGGCTCAGGTTTATTTACCAGGAAGGAATGAAGGTAATCCTGGGAGATGAGCAATACCTGACTATCCGTCTGCTTGAAGGTCTGTCTAATATCCCGGGCATAACGGTATATGGGGCTGGAGATAAAGCGTGTCAGGCTCCGGTTCTTTCCTTTACTGTCGATGGTATTGAACCAGGAGAATTCGGGGTAATACTTGACCAGGCTTTTGATATTAAGGTGAGGACAGGTCTTCACTGTGCGCCAGCAGCGCATAAAACTCTGGGCACTTTCCCGAAGGGAACCATACGTCTCAGTCCGGGTTATTTTAATACTATGGAGGAGATTGAACTGACTCTTGAAGCCATTGAGAAGATAGCCCGGGCGCCCAGTTTAGAAAAACAGTATACGGGACTTGGTGAAAGCAAATCATGAAAGGGAGAAATTACTAATGACAAGGGCAATTCGGAAAGTGGAGAAACTGCGATATAAGACATTAGAAATACCCCAGCTGACCAGAGGGATAGCCAAGGACTCTACCGAATTAATCGGGAATACGCCGTTGGTCAGATTAAACCATATAACCGAAGGGTTAGAAGCAGAATTGGTCGCCAAACTCGAATCCTTTAACCCTTTGGGCAGTGTTAAGGACAGGATCGGAGTAGCAATGATTGTTGATGCTGAGGAGAAAGGGCTCATCAATAAAGATACGGTGATAGTCGAGCCCACCAGCGGCAATACTGGTATTGCTCTTGCCTTCGTTTGTGCCGCCAGGAGATATAAGCTCATTCTCACTATGCCTGATACCATGTCTTTGGAGCGGAGACAACTCTTGTCCCTATTTGGTGCTGAACTGGTACTAACCCCTGGCGCAGAGGGAATGCCAGGAGCAATAAGAAAGGCTGAGAAACTGGTAGCCGAAAACCCAAAATATTTCATGCCCCAGCAGTTTACGAATTCGGCCAATCCAGAGGTGCACCGGCTAACCACAGCCGAGGAAATCTGGAGAGATACTGAAGGAAAAGTAGATATTTTGGTATCAGGGGTTGGAACCGGAGGGACGATTACCGGCGTAGCTGAAATCTTAAAAAAGCGGAAGCCCGGATTTAAAGCTATAGCTGTCGAGCCAGTCCATTCTCCTGTACTTTCGGGGGGAAAGATGGGGCCTCACAAGATTCAGGGCATAGGGGCTGGCTTTGTCCCTGATATTCTGAGACTCGAGCTTGTTGATGAAATTATCAAGGTCAGTAATGATGATGCTGGAATAATGGCTAGACGTTTAGCTCGAGAAGAAGGAATACTGGTCGGAATATCTTCAGGCGCAGCCACTTGGGCAGCACTGGAGGTAGCTAAAAGACCAGAAAATAAAGGCAAACTTATCATTGTAATTTTACCGGATACCGGAGAACGCTACCTTTCCACCTGGCTTTTTCAGGAGGTTTACCAGCCGACGCAAGGTTTATGAGAGAGATGAACATTTTAGTCTTAAAAAGGAGGAGGTTAAGGACGATAGAGACTTTCTTGGCGATGTTATTAGCAGTGGCTATCCATTTTGGTGCTCCTGTATTAATTGGGCTTGCTATTGTTGGTTTTATAATCCCACTGAGGCAGAATAATCTTCAGCCTCGTGAGCTCTTCTGCACCATCGATGCTGATTGCCCACCCGGCTACATATGTATGGGTGGAAGGTGTGTGATTCAACAATCAAGTTAGGAGCTTTTACTAATTGCCTAAGATATAGGAGGTAAGGATATCTTGTTTAAGACTCTAAGAGAAGACATCCAAACAATTTTTGCCAAAGATCCTGCGGCTAGGAACTTGCTTGAGGTTATCTTCTGCTATCCCGGACTGCATGCCCTGTGGTTTCACCGTCTGGCTCATCTTCTCCGGAGATATAAACTTAAGTTTCTGGCTCGATTTATCTCCCATATTAGCCGCTTCCTGACAGCTATTGAAATTCACCCAGGAGCAAGAATCGGCAGGCGTTTCTTCATTGACCACGGAGCTGGTGTAGTTATCGGGGAGACGGCAGAAGTGGGAGATGACGTTCTAATGTATCAGGGAGTCGTTCTGGGCGGAACATCTCTAAAGAAGGAGAAGCGTCACCCAACTATTGGCAATAATGTGGTTATTGGAGCCGGGGCGGTGATTTTAGGGGCAATCACTATAGGTGATGATGCTAAGATTGGTGCCGGCTCGGTAGTTGTTAAATCGGTGCTAGCCGAAGCTACTGTAGTGGGAATCCCGGGAAGAGTTGTTGAGGACCACCATGAACCATCCTTGGACCTGGAGCACGGGAAACTGCCTGACCCGGTGGCTGAAGCGATAAGGCTGGTATTAAAAGAACAGGAAAAACTGTCTGACCGTTTGAAGCTGCTTGAGAACCTGAGTGGATTGGCAGTCCTTGAGGATGAATTCAATGATAAAAGAAGGGAACTGGTAAGAGAATTTAATAACGGGGGAGGTATATGAGATTTGAAACAATAGCCATCCATGCCGGCGAAAGGCCAGATAGAGCGTTCGGTGCTATATCAACCCCCATCTATCAAACATCAACCTTCGCTTTTGAGGATGTTGACAGAACAAGAGGCTACGACTACTCACGTACTGCGAATCCGACCAGAAAGGCTCTGGAGGATACCATCGCCAGACTTGAAGGCGGAAAAGCGGGATTTGCCTTCGCCACCGGTATGGCTGCAGAAACCACCGTTATACACCTGCTTAAGACAGGTGACCACATAATATCAGGTGACGATGTCTACGGGGGCACTTACAGACTATTCCAGAACGTGATGATGAACTTTGGGCTGGAGTTCACTTTTTTACGAATGGACAGCAGAAAAAGGATTGAAGACGCAATAAGACCAAATACCAGGATGCTATGGCTGGAGACTCCTTCAAATCCCCTGCTAAATATAACCGATATCGAAATGGTGGTTGATGTAGCTGAGAAGTATAAATTACTGACCGTCATAGATAATACCTTTGCGACCCCTTATTTCCTGAGGCCAATTGAGTACGGGATTGACCTTATTGTCCATTCTACAACCAAGTATCTCAATGGACACTGTGATGTCGTCGGTGGTGCCGTGGTAACCACTACTGATGAACTAACCGAGAGGGTGCAGTTTCTGCTGAATGCCATGGGAACCTGTGCCTCACCTTTTGACTGCTGGCTTGTTCTTCGGGGAATCGAGACTCTCCCGGTACGGATGAGACAACACGAGGAAAACGCTATTGCGGTGGCGAACTATCTTAAGGGAAATCCTGACGTAAAGAGGGTGTTCTATCCTGGACTGGATTCTCATACTGGACATGAAATTGCCAAACGACAGATGAAAGGTTTTGGTGGTGTAGTCTCATTTGAACTGAAGGGCGGTATCAGGGCAGTTAATAACTTTTTAAGAAGGATTAGAGTATTTTCGCTGGCAGAGTCACTGGGTGGGATTATTTCTTTAGCTGAGCATCCGGTGACGATGAGCCACGCTTCAATGCCCGAAGAGCATAGAGAGAAAGTTGGGATCACCGATGAGCTAATAAGGTTATCGGTGGGGCTGGAGAATATTAACGATTTACTTGATGATTTGAGTCAGGCACTGGAGCCAACGGAGAGGGGGTAAACATGTCTTATGCCAGAGCTTTGCGTTGCCGAAAATGTGGGCAGGAATATCCCATACAACCTATCAACCTTTGTGACTTCTGCCTGAGCCTATTGGAGGTTAGCTATGACTACAAGGCTATGACCAGAGGGCTGAGTCGTGAGAAAGTTGCTAAGGGACCAATAAGCATGTGGCGCTATCGCAATATGCTGCCTGTGGAGGGAAAGGAAATAGATATTGGCAGCGGCTTTACACCCCTAGTGAAGGCGGATAATCTAGGCCAGCAGTTGGGGCTGAACCGCTTGTATATCAAGAACGACTGTCTCAACCCGACTTACTCATTCAAGGATAGGCCAGTCTCGGTCGCTGTCACCAAAGCACGGGAATTTGGGTTCGACGCTATCGCTTGTGCGTCAACCGGTAACCTTGCGGCCAGTGTCGCTGCCCATGCCGCTAAGGCTGGTATGAAATCCTACGTTTTTATTCCGTCCAGTGTTGAACGAGGTAAGCTGGTAGGGGCAGCAATCTACAATCCGAATCTGATGACCGTCGAAGGAAGCTATGATGATGTCAATCGGCTTTGTGCTGCACTAGCACAACGTTACAACTGGGGATTTATCAATATTAATCTTAGGCCGTATTATGCTGAGGGAAGTAAAACCCTGGGTTACGAGGTAGCCGAGCAGTTGGGATGGCGAGCTCCTGATTGCGTAGTAACTCCTGCTGCTTCCGGGCTCCTCTTTACTCGGATCTGGAAGGGACTGGAAGAACTATCAATGCTGGGACTTATTGAGCCAGTCAACACTCATATGTATGTTACTCAGGCTGGTGGTTCCTCCCCCATTGTTAACGCTTTTCAGGCTGGTGCTCTCCATGTGCATCCGGTAGAGCCTGATACCATCGTTCATTCTATAGCTATTGGCAATCCGGCTGATGGCTACTATGCCTTGAGAGTCGCCAGACAGTCGGGAGGCGGTGCCTGCGCAGTCACCGACGCAGAGGCTATTGCCGGCATGAAACTCCTGGCTCAAACCGAGGGTATCTTTGCCAAGGTTACCGGCGGCGTAGTAATAGCTGGGCTAAAGAAACTAGCTGCTTCAGGAGTAGTTAAAAGGAATGAGCTCACGGTAGCTTATATCACCGGGGCTGGGCCCAGGACGCAGGAGGTCGTAGCAGATACTGTCCAACCGTTCATTGTCCAGCCTACTGTACAGTCGGTAGAAGAAGTACTCAAGGTACCGGTCTAAAATGACCAAAACAGATTGGGAGGATAATCAGATGGTAAAGCGACAGGTAATGTTCACTTTTCCCGAGGAGTTAATCAGGGAGCCTATTATCTATATCCTTGGCCAGCAGTTTAGGGTAGTGACCAATATACGGCGTGCCGACATATCGGAGGAGAAGGGATGGGTAGTGCTGGAACTGGAGGGGGAAGAGAAAGAAATCGAGCGAGGCATCACTTGGGTAATCGGTAGAGGCGTCAGAGTTGACCCGGTCGTTGGCGATATTGTGGAGGGATAAGATAGTGAAACGGATATACTTTGATTACGCCGCTACCACGCCAGTGCATCCTGATGTGGTAACAGTGATGTTACCCTACTTCACGGATGCCTTCGGTAATCCTTCAAGCATCTATTCTTACGGACAGGAGACAAAGGTTGCTATCGGGGAGGCAAGGACTAAGGTTGCTAGCCTTATTGGTGCCCGCGACGAGGAGGTTGTTTTTACCAGCGGCGGGACGGAAGCAGACAATCTGGCAATAAAGGGGATAGTTTACGCCAACGAATCAAAGGGGAACCATATCATTACCAACTCTATTGAACACCATGCGGTTATAGAAACTTGTAAGTTTTTAGAAAAAAAGGGAATTAACGTAACCTTTTTACCGGTGGATATGTATGGTCTGGTTGACCCTGATGATGTCAGAAGGGCTATTACTAATAAGACTGTCCTTATTTCGGTGATGCACGCTAACAATGAGATAGGCACTATAGAACCGATTGACGAAATAAGCAAAATTGCCAGAGAAGCGGAAATCTATTTTCATACTGATGCAGTACAGACAGCAGGACACATCCCGATAGCTGTAAACGAGCTTGGGGTGGACTTACTTTCTATATCAGCGCACAAGCTCTATGGTCCCAAGGGAGTAGGTGCGCTGTATATCAGAAAGGGTACCAGGATACTTTCCCTTATGCACGGTGGCGAGCAGGAGAGGGGGCGACGGGCGGGTACGGAGAACGTTCCTGGCATTGTCGGCTTTGGCAGGGCTGCGGGACTTGCCCATCAGGATATGAGCCAGGAGATTCAGAAGCTGACTATCCTGCGTGACAAGCTTATCGGTGGTTTGCTAGACAGAATTGACCACACACGGTTAAATGGTCATCCCCGAAATAGACTACCTAACAATGTGAATATGACTGTTGATTATGTTGAAGGCGAGTCAATGGTACTAAACCTTGACCTGGAGGGTATCTGTGCCTCGACCGGCTCAGCCTGCAGTTCCTCAAGCCTCGAGCCGTCACATGTGCTTTTAGCTATTGGACTTCACCACGAACAGGCTCACGGTTCTTTAAGGTTCACTCTGGGAAAGTGGACCACCGATGAAGAAATAAAGCGGGTTTTAGATATCTTTCCTAGCATTGTTACCCGGCTCAGAGCTATGTCACCACTTCTAAAAAGTAGGAGATAGGAGAAGGGAAAATGCATAACGTGCGGTCACTGTACAGCGACAAGGTAATGGAGCACTTTAAAAATCCGAGGAATGCTGGAGAGATGGGAAATCCTGATGGCATCGGATATGTAGGTAACCCGGTATGTGGTGATATTATGGAGCTTTACATCAAAATAAACGACAACACTATCGTTGATGCCAGGTTCAAGACCTTTGGTTGTGGTGCTGCTATCGCCACTAGTTCTATGGTTACTGAGATGGTAAAAGGTAAGACTATTGATGAAGCACTGGAAATATCTAATAGGGCAGTGGCTGAAGCCCTGGATGGGCTGCCACCAGTAAAGATGCATTGCTCGGTTTTGGCCGAAGAGGCACTTAAATCAGCTATTGAGGATTATCTGGGTAAAAACCGGCAAAGGAGGACTGATGTCAACAAATGACATGCCTGGAATAGGGAAAATTTCTCCTGAGATATTCAATGAAATGATATTTCCTCGTCTAGGAGCGAAGAGTGAAAAGGTCTTGGTTGGACCTCAGCACGGTGTGGATGTAGGGATAGTTGAAATAGGGGGTAAAGCAGTCTCATTTACCTGTGACCCGGTATTTATCGTCCCTGAGTATGGTTGGGATAGGGCAGCCTGGTTTGCCATTAATATTATCGCCTCTGATGCTGTGACCTGTGGTCTGAAGCCAAAGTTTTTATCCATAGATTTGAACCTCCCGATGGCGATGACCAAGAAACAACTGGAGATGATATGGGATACCATGCATCGGGAATGTAAGAAACTTGGCATCAATGTCATTACGGGTCATACTGCCAGATATGAGAACTGTCATTATCCAATGGTAGGCGGTGCTACTATGGTTGGTGTCGGCGAGCTAGATGAATATGTCACCCCCCGTTTTGCAAAGCCTGGAGATAGGATAATTATCACCAAGGGACCGGCGATTGAGGCTACAGGTATCTTTGCCACTATGTTCCCTCAGCTTATCGAAAGAGAATTCGGCGCTGACTTCAGTAAGAGAGCCCAAAAGATATTCTACAAAATGTCGGTGGTGGAGGATGCAATGACGGCGGTAAGCGTTGGAGTCAGGGAAAAAGGAATTACTGCCATGCACGATGCTACCGAATGCGGGGTATGGGGTGGCTTATACGAGATGGCTCAAGCTGCTGGTCTGGGAGCTAGAATAGAGAAGGAACAAATTATTATTGAAGACTGTGTGGCTGAGATATGTGGCTATTTTGGCATCGACCCTTATGCCTCAATAAGTGAAGGGACATTGATCATCGCTTGCCGTGAGCATAAAGCTGAACAAGTGGTAGAGGCTCTATCACAGAAAAGTATTAAGTCTTCTATCGTCGGCGAACTGACAGAGCTAGGGAAGGGAATAGTTCTCATTGAAGGTGGGAACGAGAAAAATATGAGGCATCCTGTCGTCGACCCATTTTGGAAGGCTTTCTATAATGCCCTTGAGAAATATAAATCCTAGGGTAAAAGTTTCAAATCGAAGAACGGGCTGTCTAGAAACTACCGCCACTCGTCTATGCTGTAGACAGCATCCAGACCGGTTCCACGACCGCCGCCATAAAGGGCCATTTCTTCACCGGCACCGGTAACAATTATACAGTTTTCCCAGGGATCATTCATAGCGGGCACTATAAAGTCATCAGGCAATTCTTTCCAGGGCTTTCCTGACGTTCTCTCGATACCCATCCAGGCATTCGTCCGCATATCAGGCCACGAGTGAGTCCGGTACTCTTTCATTGTCGTTAAGCTTTTCTTGTAAATCCACTCGTATACCTCATCTTTAGTCTTAAATCCATAATCATACAGGTGTCGTGCCATCTCGGGAAGCATGATAATTGTAATCCCTCCCTCCCCTTGAGCCCAGAGACCGGGGATGATATATTCCAGCCAGTTATGCGGACCGGGAATGCCTTTGACACCAAGTCGTCTGGCGATGCCGCCATGCCCACTCTTCTGAAGTGCTCGGTATCCACCCGGAGAAAATTGAGGACTTTGATGGGGTATCCTCACTGGAACGAGAACACTCTCGTTATCCTTAAAGCCGTACTCTTTGTTTAAGCCCATCCAGCCCGGTGGTAATGCATCTGCATTCTCAGGGAAACAGTTATTCAGTCCGCTCCCATAAACACCACAGTTGTTTACGCTCGGAATATTGCCTCCAAGGTTGCGGAACATAAGGTCGGCAGCGCGTCCGAGACTACGATTGGCCTGGTTGCCGGCACCGAGGACATTGACTTCGAAGTTCATCCCTATCTCTTTAGCGATAGGACCACTGATACAAAAGTCCCCGCCACCACGGCCATCACCACACCCACCCCCTGACTCAGCTATAGCCAGCAGGACAGGCATATCCGCCGGCTTGCACCCGGCCATTACACCGATAATTGAAATCTTCTCGACGGTGGCTCTCCGTCTCATCGGCATAAAATGGACCGGGTCACCTTTCTTTCCGGTATTTCCCATCTGGTTCAATCTATCACCGAGCCTATGGTCGGACTGGAAGGTTATGACTTCATCGGGCTTGTGGCTGGTACCCTTCAGCATTTCAGCAACGCGCTCTTCGGTGGGAATTCTCACCGGAAGACCGTCTGTATATTTACAGAAAGGCGCACCTCCTAGCGTAGGAATATTTTCAGCCTGTGAGTAAAATTCCTCTGCTTCTTCAAGAGTACCTTCAAAAAGCACTCTCTTATCCGGGACTACCCACCGACCACCCTTCTTCTCCTTTGCCGTCA
This sequence comes from uncultured Dehalococcoidales bacterium, assembly GCA_964403625.1. Classification (GTDB taxonomy): domain Bacteria; phylum Chloroflexota; class Dehalococcoidia; order Dehalococcoidales; family UBA2162; genus CAYOHA01. The sequence goes on from CAYOHA010000008.1 coordinate 11,449, forward strand.
AAGGTCGGACCAGAGCATCCACTAAGGAGGGTAGGAACCGGTCGACATCTTCAGGCCCGGGGACCGTACGCGAGCAGTGTACACGTCGTAAATAAGGAATGCCGTTCAACCTGGCAGCATTCTCGAAACATTCATCCTGGTCTCCGTAAATAATGAACACACTCGGAATACCAGCCCTCTCAATTGTTGATAAGTGGGGCAACTGCTCCCATATTGCCCCATGTCACCATATTACCCCTCGTATCAGAGCATCAACGGATTTGGTTTTTATATCGTCTTCTGTTAGGGCAATACTTCCTGCTTTGGTCAAGTGAGCTCCAGCCCTTCTGATATCCCAGTTTACATTGGGATATGCTTCCTGTAACTTTTTCGGTAAGGGTATCGTGATGTCCTGCTCACCTCCAGCACCGATACTGACAACGATTTTTTTATCATCGAATTTGTCAAGGCGTGGCGCTAATGGGGATAAATCCACCGGGTCATGGATTCCAACCGGGTTGAGACATTTATAAACCTTGTCTGCCATTCTTACTCCTTAAAATTTTATTTGATTACCTTATAACTGACTTATATAACCTGCCCTGCCATCCCTTTACTTGACCTTAGAAGATAAGCAGATGTCGTCCTGGGCAACTCGGCTCTGTGTGTGCTTTACTAAACAAAAATTGTGGCTGCGTGTTGTGGTATTTGATAAAATCCCTATTCTCGAACGCTCATCAATCATGAAGGCTTGATCTACTGTTTGGCATTCCGATGAGATACTGGCTTACTAAACTGGATATGATTCATTACCGTGAAGATAATTCTTTCTTTCTATGTCGTTCCAATAAATCCTGCAAGGTTGTAGAGTCCAAAACTCCGTTCATTGCCTCCTTTACCTCACACCAGATATCTCGAGTAACGCACGAATCTGAACGGTCACATATCTCTGGATTGTTGACACAATCTACCAAACCAATTGGCCCCTCAAGAAGTCTAATCACGTCACTCAGCCTGATATCCTCCGGCGCTTTGGCTAACAAAATGCCACCTCCGGCACCCCGAGCACTACGTAATATACCCCCTGCTATAAGAGGTGTTATTACATGTTCCAGATACTTTAGCGGAATTCTTTGTCTTTGGGAGATGTCTTTCAAAGGAACTGGCCCTTCACCTTGATGTAGAGCTAGTTCTAACAGCACCCTGGTTCCATATCGTCCTCTGGTAGAAATCTTCATCTACCCCTCCTCCTTATTGAGAAAGCTTAAGTAAAAAATGGTGTATACTACGACCATCATAGTATAGTAAATTAATAGACAAAGTTGTCAATTCTCTTGTCTCACCTCTAGGAGAGATAGAAGATTAGAATATTTCTTCAAATTACACAGTAGAAGCCTTAATAAATATCAGCGTGCTACTTCTTTACAATACTCTCGTGTAAATTTCTTTTTTTCAACATTGGAAGATCTGGCTATTCTGGACGCTAACCTGATTTCAGGGTCGGCATACCTTATTTTATTATTTAAGATGTGCCGACCCTCTCTTTAAGCGCTGTTGGAGTTCTATCCAGCACATTCGTCTATAAAGACTCGCTGCTCTCTCGCCTTTATCTCAGGGCTGTTGAGACTTGACATCAGACTCTCGATTTCTTCCTCGAGGGATTTCAACGTTTCTTTACTGGCGTTTGCTGAACGCTTGTCCGCTAACTCTTCACGTTTCTTGTTCAGTTTTGTAATGATTTCAGCCTCTGTCATTATTCACCTCCTTCCTAATAAGTTATTATTCTATTTACTATAAATACCATCATATTAGTATACAATAACAAAAAAGAACGAATCTGTCAACCAATCTTCAACCTTCCGAGTAAGTAAACCAGTAAGCTACTCATTATATAGACAGCGTAAGCCTTAATTACATAACTACTTTCCAGGATTATTCGACAGGCTTAAACATCCTGGTAAGCCCGCCGGGGTTTCTCAGGTTATAAATACGGACAGCATTCCCACCCAGAACAAGGTTAAGGTCATCCTGACTGATATCCAACCTTTCCAGTTGCTTAAGACTCCACCCCCAGACATCGACCTGGTGACGCACTATACCTTCCTTCCTTACCTGCTCCGTGAAGGTCCGCGGGAGATGTTGACTCCTGTTGGTTTGTATTGGGAGACTGGCACCCCAATCAGTGCCCCATATTAACTTCTCGGGGCCAATATTCGGGTCATCCAGGCACTTGTAGTAAAGCTCGGTCCAGAATCGGCCTGTCTCAAGGTAAACATTCTTGTGGCTGGCAGCGACATGAAGGCATCCCTCGTAAAGCGATTCACCCCACCAACCTTCAATTCCGCCATGCTCCATGATAATAGGAACATCGGGGAAGGAAATAGCAATGTCGTGTGCCCATAACGGGTTGAAATTCCAGGGGTGGGAATGATAAGCTCCTTCATAGCCCACATTCGTGCCGCTATGGTATCGGACAGGTACCTTATATGATCTGGCAAGGTCGGTTATCATCATCATCTCCCTTATCAGCGTGTGTTCATCATTATACACAGGATAACCATCCCTGACTGTGATTGCTTTGCCTGCTGGGATACCCTCGCCAATACCGACATAGTTGCCGGTCTTAAGCAGTTCCTCAAGTTCTTCAAGGACAACCTTGATGCTCCATTGAATCTCACCAGCGGCAACTTTATCGCGAGTACGCTTGGTTCCGGCCTGACAGTTGGCAACGAACTTGTCGGGGTACTTTTTCACCAGCTCAACATTTATCTCGTTACTCATACCAAAAGCAGGCTCAAGGATACACATATCCACACCGTAGCACTCCATGTCATAAAGGAGACGGGCAGAGTTGTCATAGGCATCGATTCCCTGTATTGCCCGCCCTAGGTCACTGTACTCTTTTGAACCCTTTAGAGCACTTCCAGCAGCATGACGCTGAGCATGGACATGGGTATCAACAATAAATCTTCCTAATTTCATTATCTCCCTCCATTAGTTTATCTTTTTACTGAACCACTAGATTAGATTCGACTCTTTATATCAACTCCAGATTTCTATTGTCATAGTACAAAGAAGTAAGCTCCTGGGAGCAACTACCCAGTGTCATATTTACTAGGGTATGCTATAATATATTGTATACTAATATAATCATATTAGTAAAGATATTTCTAATAATTTATTTTTCAGGACATTATCCTTTATGTACTGATATGGAAAATTATGGGTTTACATATGAAAATCCGGGATAAATCTATTTTAATCTGAGAACGACTAACAAAAATATGCTTTGGGAGTGAAAACAATGGCAGATTATCAAGAGCTAATAAAAAAAGTTACCCCTGAATGGCCTTATCCGGTGAACTATGGTAAGGAGAATGAAGTGAGCACCGATGTCCTCATCATCGGAGGTGGTATTGCCGGGTGTCATGCTGCTATCAATGCCGCTAAAAGGGGAACGAGGGTGACTATTGTTGAGAAGGGAGCCACAATACGGAGCGGTTGCGGTGGCTCCGGGGTTGACCACTGGGGGGCAGCACTGACTAACCCGCTTTCTACTATCACCCCCGACCAGATCGCAGAAAGATCCACCCGCCAGGACTACGCGCCGGATATGAACGGTATTATCCGTTACATTACTATGATGGAATCCTGGGATGCTCTTCTCGATATGGAAAAGATGGGTATGCAGTTCAGGGATATCAATGATGAATTCGCCGGCGCTCCCTTCCGTGACGACAAAACCAAGATAATGTTTGCCTATGATTATGTGGGCAGGAATAACATTCGTATCCGGGGTGGTGCCAAAGTGAAATTGTACCTCTACAAAGAACTGAGACGGCTGGGGGTACAGGTTTACGACAGAGTGATGGCAACCAGCCTGTTGAATGAAGGTAGTAAACAGGGCGAGCGAGTTATTGGCGCAACCGGAGTGCATACCAGGACCGGTGAGTTCTATATTTTCAGAGCCAAGGCGACGGTTCTGACAACTGCCCATTTTTCCCGCATCTGGGTATTTTCAACCGAGCTGGCCGGCTCCGATGTCGACCATGACGATCCCAATTGCATCGGTGATGGAAGTGTTGCAGCTTGGAGAGCCGGTGCCGAATTTACCCACATGGAGAGAAGCAAGGGACCGACAGCCGGAGGTTTTAGCTGGCCACGTTTCGGTATCGGTAGCCCGACTAATACGTGGTATCCATGCAACCTGGTTGACGCTAACGGTAGAGAAATCCCCTGGGTTGATGGATATGGGAAAAAAATTACTACTGTCGAAGAGCGTACCAGGAGCCACCGGGAAGCTCAGCCTACGCCCGACCTGGCCAACCGTATTATAAGAGGTGACTTCGTCCAGCCGTTGTATGCTGACTTACCCTCCATGCCTGATTACGAACGCCGGGCAATCTTCGGTCTTATGGTAGGCAATGAGGGCAAAACACGGGTGCCGGTATATCAGATATATACCGAGGCTGGTTTTGACCCGGATAAGGATATGCTTCAGGCACCGATTATCCCATACGAAGCTGGTGGCGAAGGACTTGGGCCGCCGATGTGGCGTACTGGAGCAGCCGGCGGAAGCTGGTCAGGGGGTGGCGTTGTCGTCGATTGGGACCTTAGGACAAGCCTGGAGGGCTTATACGCTGCAGGGAACCAGGTAGCGGCCAACTGGGGAGGACATCCCGGCGCTGCGTCCACTGGTCGTTATGCCGGTCGAAAGGCAGCTGCTTATGCCAGGACAGCTAGAGACCCTGTCCTGCACAGACAACAGATAGATGATGAAAAGAAACGTGTCTACGAATTTGTACGCAGTGTTGGGGATGTCGGCTGGAAAGAGTTACACGCCGGAATCTCAAGAGTTATGCAGATTTATTGCGGAGAGTTCAAGAGCAAGAAGATGCTGGAAAGAGGTCTCTGGTGGCTGAACAGTATTAGGGAGAGCGAAGCCACCAGGATTATAGTCAGAAATCCCCACGAGCTGGTACGTTACTTGGAGTGCCAGACACGTCTGAGCATTAGCGAAATGATTATTCATGCCTGCCTGGCACGTAAAGCCAGCAGCCGTTCTCTGGACTTCAAACGAATTGACTACCCAATAGTAGACCCGCCGGAATGGAACAAGTTCGTCACTACTCGACTGGAAAACGGGGAGGTTAAAATCGGTGATCTACCGGCTAACTACTGGGTACTACCACCTTATGCACCAACTCACCGTGAGAATTACGAGAAGCATTGTGACCTTTGATAATTGACCAGACCATGGTCTAGAATTAGGAGAGAAAGAGAGATGGACAATAAATCGTATCTGATACCCAACCTGGCTGCCCCGGGGGTGCCACTGATAATCGACTCTGAGTTGTGCATAGGTTGTAATACATGTGCTAACCAGTGCCGTGTGGATGTGTTTGTACGTGACCCGAACAGAGTGTTTATAGGGTTAGTCAATGCTCCTTGCCGGAATGCCTGTCCTGCAGGGATAGATATTCCCCGCTATATCCGGGCGGTTGGCGAAGGTAAATACGGTGAAGCAGTGGCTGTAATTCGTGAGAAGGTCCCGTTCCCGGCAACGCTTGGTTATATTTGCGGGCACCCGTGCGAAACCAAATGTCGCCGTGGTCAGAGGCTTGAACAGGCAATAGCTATAAAGGAACTGAAGCGGTTCGCTGCTGACCATGATACTGGACTTTGGAAACAGAACTCAATGATAGCTCCTCCAACTGGAAAGAAGGTAGCTATTGTCGGCTCCGGTCCGGCTGGGCTAACCGCGGCGTATTATCTAGCCAAGCTCGGACATAAGGTAACTGTCTTCGAGTCCCTACCCGTAGCCGGGGGTATGCTGCGAGTAGGTGCTCCTGAGTATCGTTTGCCCACGGCAGTGCTTGAAGCCGAAATAGAAGAGATAAAGAACGCCGGCGTCGAGATCAGAACAAATAGTAGGGTGGAGGCACTGGAAAAGCTATTGGAGCAAGGATATGACGCTACACTGCTGGCGGTTGGTACTCACCGGGGGACAAAATTACCCATTCCTAACGCTGACCTTGAAGGAGTGCTAGTCGCTACTTCATTTCTCAGGGACGTGCGTCTTGGAAGAAGAGTCAAAATAGGAAAGAGGGTTATCGTGCTGGGTGGTGGTAGTGTTGCTTTTGATTGTGCCGGTACTTGCCTGAGATTAGGTGCTACCGAAGTCCATATCGCCTGTCTGGAGCCCCGAGAAGGTATGCTGGCTTCCCCTGAAGATATAGAACAGGGTGAGGTAGAGGGTGTTATCATTCATTGTTCACACACCTTTAGCAGGATTGTTGGTGATGATAATGGGCGTGTCAGCGGCGTTGAATGCCTTGATGTTAGCTCTTTTAATTTCGACAGAGAAGGCAAGCTTAATGTTAACACTATAAAGAACTCAGAGCATATTCTGCCGGCAGATACGGTCATCTTCGCTGTAGGTCAGGTATCTGAGCTTGAACTGATTGAAGGAGTCAGCGATATAAAGACAACAAGGCGGCGCACCCTGCAGGTTAATACAGGCAGTTTAGCTACAGGTAAAGAGGGCGTTTTTGCAGCTGGTGATGTAGTGAGCGGAGCATCATCAGTCGTTGAGGCCATCGCTGCTGGTCGGCGGGCAGCCATGTCGATTGATAAATATCTTGGTGGCGAAGGTAACATAGATGAAGTACTGGCATCACCAGAAGAGGAACCCACTCTCTTCGACATCGAAGAGGCTGAAAGTGGAAAATATCGGCCACCTGTGGAAGTGCTTCCAGTTGATGAAAGACTTAAGGGTCATGCTCAGGTGGTTCTTGGATTTATTGAAAAAAACACTAATGAGGAATGCACACGCTGTCTGAGATGTGATTTAAAGGGATACCCACCCATCGTGCTTTATCCCGATGAGTGCTGGTTCTGCGGTACCTGTGTTGAAGACTGCCCGGTGCCGGGAGCCATCAAACTCCAACACCCACTCAACCGACGGGTGGGCTGGCTGCGTAAAGAGACGGGCGAATACTTCCGGATAGGTATGAAAAATCCACCGACTCCAAATACCAGACCACCAATAGGGTAATATCCTATAGATTTGCTTTATTTTTAAGAATATGGAATCTTTTATTATAATAAGGATGCGTAACATATAATTAAGAGGTAATATGAATATGGCTGACGATATACTACAGACTATCGGCAACACGCCTATTGTCAGGATAAACAAGCTTAACCCCAATAAGAATACTACTATTTATGCCAAGCTCGAAGGTCTTAATCCGACCGGTAGCATCAAGGATAGGATTGCATTAAGCATGATCCAGCAGGCTGAGGCTGAGGGTAAACTAACTAGGGGGAAAACAATCATTGAGCCAACGTCTGGAAATACAGGCATAGCCTTAGCAATGATTGGCGTGGTAAAAGGATATGAAGTTGAAATCGTCATGAGTGATGCTGTATCTGTTGAAAGGCAACAAATGATAAAAGCCTTTGGCGCTAAAGTTACTCTAACAGAAGGATCATTGGGTACAGATGGAGCAATCAGAAAAGCTCGAGAATTGGTCAGAAAACACCCCGAGAAGTATTTCATGCCAGACCAGTTTTCAAACGAATACAATAGGATCGCACATTACAGGACTACGGGAGAAGAGATCTGGAAACAAACAAATGGCAAAATAGACTATTTTGTATCATCTATAGGCACATCGGGTACAATTATGGGCGTAGGTAAGGTTCTAAAGGAACATAATCCTCAAATTAAGATAGTCTGTGCGCATCCTGTTAAAGGGCATTATATACAGGGGCTTAAAAATATGGAAGAAGCTATTGTGCCATCGATCTATGACCCTTCACAGATTGATATCACCATTATGGTCGAAACTGAAGTTGCATATGAAATGACCAGACAAATTATAAGTAAGGAGGGAATATTCGTTGGAATGAGCAGTGGTGCTGCCATGTATGCAACTGTTCAAATTGCTAAGAAGATTGATTTTGGGACAATTTTAGTAATATTCCCCGATAGAGGAGAGAAATACTTAAGTACGAAACTATTCGTGAAATAAAGTCGTCGTGTTACTCATTCAGCAAGATTCTATGAACAGTAGCAACGACTGGTTTTAAACAAGTGACTAGGAGCTTATAAAATAGCTTGTAGAAAAGAAAACGATCGTTTGCTATACAGATAGCTTGTCTCTTTTCTGAATCCATCTGTGTGCTATTGATAGACTGGTATCATGATTGTTAGCACTCGGGTTTCGTATTATTTCGTTGCACAATTCGCCAAAATTGTTGGCTTTGGAGAAAATTAGAGATAAACATGCTGCAGGTATCGCGCCTTCAGGATATCCTTATACCTGAGCGCCCGCTCTAGTGAGGGCTGTATTTTCATCTCACGGAGCTCTTTGATGGCGAATTCCAGGTACTCCAGGGTTTCCTTTTTCTCATTGTGGTAATATTCAAGTAAAAATTCAGCGTGAACTAGTAATTTATTCAATCTCTAACAATAGTGTACTCTTTAACATCCCAGACATGAGCACCAAATTTACTCTTAACCTTAGCTAGTCCTACGCTCAATTCTAATTTTATAATTGCATTCTGCACGCCCAAGGGTTCATAATGTCACTTTCTGACGATCTATTGCCCCGATAAAAATGCTTGATATTACCAGAAGTTAGGAATGTAACTCAGTTTGGTGGAAGAAACGATCAGGTTTTTTTAACGATAAACTGTTGAGATAACATGAATATCTTATTATAATGTGTTTGGAGCTTATAGCGGACAAGGCTGTTAGCCTGTAAAATCAGGGTGGGAAGCGAGTGGCTATAAGCTCCTTAATTATGGGTATGATAAATAATAGGTTAGATTCTTTTCTGTGAAAAGACCACATTTATTATTTAATAAATCTGACTCACTACTGAATTTTATAAGATGACGTGATAATGAAGTCTCTGCTCATGGTTTAGCCTTAAACTGTTGAACAAGCACTGTCAAGTTACGTACTTGGCGATTCAAAGTTGCCGGTCCAAGCGCAAAAAGGACGACAGCAAAGCCTCCGATGACCAGAGCCCAATGAGCACCAAGGACGCTGGCGATAGCTCCGGCCTGCATTCCTCCCAAAGGCATAATGCTCCACGTCATACTGTAGAATCCCATTACTCGTCCGCGCATCTCATCCGGCACCATTATCTGGAGTGAGGTCATAATGGCGATCATGTATATGGAGCTGAAGACTCCGATGAAGAACATGAAAGTCAGCGCTAGCGGGAAAGAGCCTGCGAACTCCGCCGTGAGAGCAAAAGCGGCAACGGTAACTCCGAAAAGGACAGCACCACCAATGATTCTCAGTCCCTCGTGACCAATGTTACTGCGTGAACCCAACCACAGAGTTATCAGCAATGCCCCAAGACCACTGATGCTGAGTAATTGCCCTTGCCCTTTGGCGCCAACCTCTAAAATATCTACAGCAAATACCGGCATCATAGTCATATATGCCATACCAAAAAAGCTATTAAAGAAGGTCATACCGATAAGGAATGAGAAGACGAAATTTCCCTTGATAAACTTCAGTCCTTGCATCAGGTCTCCGAAGGGGCTGCTGGGGAGACGGCCTTCCGATGGTGGTACATTAAGAAGGAACATGATCACTGTCATCACCAGGAATCCTGCCGCCGCCAGATAGAATATGACGTAGGTATCAATAGCGGAAATTATAAAGCCGGCGAGAGCTGGAGCAACGATGCGGACACCTTGCCAGATGGCAGAATTCAAAGCCACCGCGCTCATCAACGCAGACTGGTTTATGAGCGTGGGGTAGATTGCCTGACGTGCTGGTTGATCGAAGGCGTTGACCGTACCAGCCCCAAAGGCAACAACTAGGACATGCCACACTTCAACTTGGTCTAATAAGGTTAACGTAGCCAGTATGGCGATAAGGACAGCATTCAGGATTTGTGTAATGAGAATTAAGACTCTCCGGTTGAATCGGTCTGCAACAACACCGCCCACAAGGTTCAAGGCAATGGCTGGAATCGCCTGGGCTAGACCAACATAGCCGAGATAGAGCGGAGAGTCGGTAAGTTGATAGATAAGCCAAAGCTGACCAAATTGGAACATCTGGTAACCAGTGATTGAGGCTAGTGTGCCAAACCAGTAGAGACGGTAGTCCCGATATCGAAAAGCAGGCGGTATGATTGATGATGCCTTCCATCCCGACTGTGAATGTTCCGTTGACTTCCTCGATTCTGTGCTGTTGATAGTTAGTTCTAGACTGTATAAAACCAACTTATAGCGATTATGTTACCCAACCTTTTATATATGGATTAGAAATATTACCAGTCTTAGATGCAATATACCTATAACCAGCAAGTTGTCGTGCCTTAGGTGGTTTATTTATCGAAATTAGTCCAAACTTAAGGAGTTCTATTTCAATCATAGGCATTAGATATCCGTCCATAATCTTGAGTTACATATTACAGCCAATCAAAAGTATTCTGCAAACAGACACATTATCGAAAGGTAAAAATTTGGATAAGTTAATTGTATATCTCTTTGCACATGATTCACTTTACTGCCCCTCCCTGAGATTCTTAAGTCATCCATCATAAAGTGAAGGGCTCCTTCAGAATGACATTTTCGGACAACCTCTGACATTAAGGGCAATACCATCCCTGAACACTATTATCTTTTAAGTATTTTCGGTTCAATATTAAACGTAGCAAATAAATCATCTATTGTTTCAGCTCTTCTGATTAGTTCGACGGTCCCGTCCGGATGTAATAATAGCTCCTGAGGACGTAACCAGCCATTATAGTTGCCGCTCATCGCAAGGCAGTGGGCGCCGGTATCATGCTGAACTAATATGTCGCCCACTTCTACTTTTGACAGAAGGCGCTGTTTGGCAAACTTATCATTGTTCTCGCATAATGGTCCCACGACATCTACTACTTCTTCATCACCACTCTTCGGTTTTCCCTCGGGACTGAGTATGGTGATATGATGATAAGCTGTCTGGTAAAAAGCTGGCCTGGGATTTGCGGACAAGGTGGAAGCATTAATACCAACGTATTCACGGTACTTGGACATCCTGTTGATAACTGAGGCTACAAGCACACCATGAGGTCCGGTAGTATAACGACCGCATTCCATAAACAGTTTAGGGACATATCCATGTTTACTTTCGAATTCTTGCAGTAACCTTCCCGCTTCTTTAGCTAAAGCAGGCATATTGAAAGATTTATTTTCAGGTCTGTAGGGAATACCTACTCCACCTCCGATATTGAAGAACTCAAACATTATCCCCAAAGCTTGTGAGACCATTGCAATAACCTCAAGCAGCATACGGACTGTTTCCACCATATATTTATAATCAAGTTCGTTGGAGATTATCATAGTATGGATCCCAAACCGCCTGGCACCACGGTCCCTGGCACGCCAGTATGCTTCAATAATCTGGTCATGGCGGACACCGTATTTTGACTCAACGGGGTTTCCGATTATGTCGGTCCCGGTGCGTCTCTCGCCCGGATTGTACCTGAAACAAATCAATTCCGGCATTTCGTGGGCTTTATCAACCATATCGATGTCATCCAGATTCAGAATACAACCTTCTCCAGATAGTGCCAGCTTGAACAACTCTCCACTGGTATTATTCGAAGTAAGCATAATATCCTCAGCCGAGAAGCCACTTTGACGGGCTAATATCAATTCTGAAGCAGAACTACAGTCAAGCCCAAAACCCAATCTCCGCATAATTCTAAGAATCGCCGGATTGGGTAAGGCTTTCACGGCAAAAAATTCCTGAAATCCGGTAATCTCTTTGAAATCCGACTTCCATTTTTCTCCCGTATCGACTATTCCCTGTTCGTCATAAATGTGAAATGGAGTCCCGAAATATTTAATAACCTCAGGCAATATCGGCCATAATCGTGCTTCGAAAGATTTTGACATCGGCATAGTTTTTACCCCCTTCTTTAACTTTTAAAAAGCCTCTCTTAACCAGTTCTTCAGCAATCTGGACTACATTTAGTGCTGCACCTTTTCTTAAGTTATCGGCAACAACCCACATAGCAATACCGTTTTCACAGCTGGTATCTTTTCGTATCCTGCCTACAAGGACCTGATCCCGATACTTGTTAACATCCAGTGTAGTTGGATACGAGCGTACGTTTTTGTCTTGAGAGATTGGTGATAGTTCATCCATCAATACAGCACCGGAAGATTCCCGTAGTATATTTCTGACTTCTTCTGGAGATATCCGTTTTTCAGTTTCTATCCAGATAGCCTGTCCGTGTCCTACGAACACCGGAACGCGTACGCACGTTGCAGATACAAGTATTTCTGGTTCGCTCATTATCTTTCTTGTTTCGTATATTAGTTTTAATTCCTCCCGGGTGTAATCATCCTCCATAAACGGTTCAATATGAGGTATACAATTAAAGGCAATAGGTTTGGGAAATACTGAAGGATCAAATGGTATGTTTTCCAGCGATTTACATGCTATTGGAACCTGCTTTCTTAATTCTTCAGGCCCTTTCACACCCCATCCGCTTGTCGATTGATAGCCGGCAATCTTGATCCGCTTGATTTTTACCTGTTTATGTATCGGATATAACGCAACCACCATTTGAATAGTAGAGCAGTTGGGGCTGGCGATAAACCGACTACTGTGAGTAATAGCCTGTGGATTTACCTCAGGAACTACTAACGGAACATCATCTGATAACCTGAAGTCTCTACCATTATCGATACAGATTGCCCCTTCTTTTTCGGCTACTTTCCGCCAGGTTACACTAGCACCACTTGCTCCTTCTTTTCCGGCGAATAAGACTAAGTCCATATTTTTAAATACTTCCGCCGTAGTTTCTTCAACGTGCATTTGCTCTCCGGCTATTAGAGTTGGCCTCTCGCGAGTGGCTGCAATCCGTGGTGGCCATTCACAGGGGAAATTACGCTCTTTCAGACAAGAAACAATAGACTCTCCAACCAAACCGACACCAATAACCACTACTTTTAGAGCCATAACGTCTCTCCTTTTTTGAATTTAATCTATATAAATAAAAAGCCCAGGATTTCCTTCTCTCCCGGGCTTGGTAAAAATCCGCTTGTCCTTATGATTATGTTCTAGTGTTGTCTAACCTGGAAACATACCAAGCCCTCCAGCGCCTAGTAGCTTTGGTGTTCGTTTTTGGGCTTGTATTTAAATTCCAGCCAGACATCAATAATCCTTCTTAATAATACGTAGATTCTTTTTATCATAAAAATATTCAGAGTGTCAACATAAATATTAAAGATTTTAGGCGAAAGTAATTTGCTGGGTAACAATTGCTTATATTTTTATCCAACAATCCCTGATTTTGTAACATTAGGTAAGTAATAAATAGATTTTAGAGTATTGCCCAGTAAATGGTCATTTATTTTTTTCATCAATATAATCGACAATAATCCATATGTAACGAACGG
>CAYOHA010000009.1:0-22518 GCA_964403625.1 uncultured Dehalococcoidales bacterium
TCAATTCTCATATTGGTCGGATACTGACAGCTTTCTCGAGTTTGATAGAGGAGTTTATTGCCCGAAGCCAGGAATTGAAGTTGGTCGGTTTGTTTGACCTGGTCTTGGAACGCTCCGGCTATAAGCAGTACGTATTTAGCGAAACGGACGGAGATGAACGCTGGGATAATATTCTGGAACTCCGTACTGTAGCGCAGGACTATGCTGATTTAAGGCCGAGGGAGGCTTTGGCTGCCTTCCTGGAGGCAGTAACGCTGGTATCAGATGTTGATGGCCTTGATGAGAGTGTTCCAGCAGTTACCCTGATTACGCTGCATCAAGCTAAAGGGCTGGAGTTTCCCGTAGTTTTAATCGTAGGTATGGAGGATGGATTACTACCTCACTTTAGGTCGTTTGATGACTCCGAGCAAATGGAAGAGGAGAGGCGACTTTGCTATGTCGGTGTAACCCGGGCTAAGCAAAAAGTATATCTGGTCCGTGCCTTCCGTCGCAGTCTGATGGGGCGGAGTCAGGTCAGTCAGCCCTCACGTTTTTTAGGCGATATTCCCAAGCACCTGATTTCAGGTAGCGACTGGAGAGAAGGTACAGAGAATCAGGTAATTGCCTCCATATATTCCTGGAATAAGCCATCTACTTCTCCACCTCTTTCCTCTTCTACCTTGGAGTTAAAGACTGGCGACCATGTCTACCACACGCAGTTTGGCAAAGGCGTAGTGATGAACTGCCAGCCAGTAAAGGGTGATGCCGAGGTGGTGATTGCCTTCAATGGAGCGATAAAAAAGCTCCTCCTCAGCTTTGCTAACCTTGAGAAGGTTGAGTAACCTCTTGACAAATTACACGGAAACGTGTATAGTTAAGTAACATGCCAATCAGAGTTTTAGAGCCGCAGGTAGTATCACGTATTGCTGCCGGAGAGGTTATAGAAAGGCCTGCCTCGGTAGTGAAGGAGTTGGTGGAAAATTCACTGGATGCTAATTCAACTCAGATTTCGGTTGAGACCCGGGGAGGTGGAGTCAGTCTGATTCGGGTAAGTGATAATGGAGTGGGGATTCCGGCAGAAGAACTTGAGCTTGCTTTTCAGAGATATGCCACCAGCAAGATAAACAAGCTTAAAGACCTGGAGTCGATTTCCAGCCTTGGCTTTCGCGGCGAGGCACTGCCTAGCATTGCTGCGGTGGCTCAGGTGGAAGTTGTTACCTGTACTGCCGAAGGTTCAACAGGTAATTATATCAGTCTCAAGGAAGGTCTGACTATAAGCAAGGGAAGTCGGGCGCGCTCTCAGGGGACTACCGTCACGGTGCAGAACCTACTCCGTAATGTACCGGCAAGGCTTAAGTTCCTTAAATCACCAACTACGGAGAACAGCCATATCGCTAATGTCGTCAGCCAGTATGCTCTTGCCTTCCCTGAAGTCAGGTTCACACTATCAACCGATGGACGGACGATACTGCGGACTCCAGGTAGCGGACAGCTGAAGGACAGTGTCATCGAGGTTTATGGTCTGGAGATAGCCCGCAATATGCTGGAGTTAGATAATGAAGGTGGGGGGTGGGAGGGCGATTCTACATTTACTTCTCTATTAGTGAAGGGGATGGTCAGCTCTCCCAGTATCAACCGCTCAAACCGGAATTACCTCAGTTTCTTTGTAAACCGGCGCTGGATAAGTAGCCGTCTGCTTTCTTGGGCGGTGGAAGAGGCTTACCACGGATTGCTAATGCAGGGGAAACATCCGATAGTGATTATCAATATATTGCTGCCGGCTGAGGATGTGGATGTAAATATTCATCCTACCAAAAATGAGGTAAAGTTCCGGAATGAACGACTGATTTTTAATGCTGTTCAGAAGGCAGTAAGGCAGGCCTTAATTGAAATGGCACCGGTTCCCAGGATTGAGGATGTGGCTACTACCTATGGTACACTACCAGCAACAACTGAGCCATTCTGGTCTCCTCCAGCGGACGAACCTAGCCCTAGTCCTATCAGCTTTATGCCAAAAGAACAGCCGACTCCTGCTCTTTCTTTGCCAGCTCTGCGGTTGTTAGGGCAGATATCAAGTAGTTATATTGTCGCCGAAGGTCCCGAAGGATTATACCTTATCGACCAGCATGCTGCCCATGAACGTATCCTATTTGAAAAGATTAAACAACAAAGCTCGCAACGGGGGGTCGAGGTTCAAGGATTACTTACGCCGGCAACTCTTGAAGTTACACCCAGACAGGATGAAATTTTTAAGGCCCATTATGAGAAACTGGCTGAGTTTGGCTTCTCCATAGAACCCTTTGGTGACAGGACCTATCTGGTTAGAGCCATACCTGTCTTGCTTTACCAAAAAGACTGGGCAGGAACTCTTAGGGAACTGATGGACTCCCTGTCGGTTAAGGAAAGGGGTGATTGGAGGGAGAAGCTGTCTATATCCTTTGCCTGCCACGGTGCCATAAAAGCAGGGCAAACTTTAACCACTGATGAAATGCGTGAGCTTTTACGCCAGCTAGAGCAAACCGCCACTCCCAATACCTGCCCCCATGGCAGACCGACCATGATTCAACTAAGCTCGACACAGTTGGAAAAAGAATTCCGCCGGAGTTGATTCCTCTCTTAAAAAATCCTACCTATTGCATAGGTGCTTCTATTTTGGTATGATTTACCGAGTATGTCTTATATTGTGACCAGAGTACTAAAGGATTTCTTGGATGATATGCCCTAACTGCAAACAGGTTATGATTGTTGTTGAATATCGCCAGATTGAGCTTGACTACTGCACTGGTTGTAAGGGAGTATGGTTTGATTCTGGCGAACTCGAGCTACTTCTACATTCGACGAATCTTGAGAGTCCGGAACTGGGTATGAAGGAAATCCTCGGCCTGCCTGAGGTGAAGTCTTCTGGTAAGAAACGGAAGTGTCCTATTTGTAAGCGGTGGATGAAGGAAACTGTTGTTGATGAGCCAGTTATACATATTGATGTTTGTCATCGGGGTGAAGGTATATGGTTTGATGGCGGCGAAGTTAATCAGTTACTTAAACAGTTGGTACAACGGCAGTCGGTAAAGGAAGGAATGCAGCAGCATATTATGACTTTTCTAGGTGAGGTGTTCAAAGCTAGAGATTAAGATTCAAACATAATTATATCTAAAGGAGGTTTTCGATGATAGCTTTGTGGGTAATAATAGGGATAGTTGTTATTCTCCTGATTGTACTAGCCTCAATATATAATGGTCTGGTCGGACTGCGCAATCAGGTTAAGAATGCCTGGGCACAGATTGATGTGCAACTGAAAAGGCGTCATGACCTTATTCCCAATCTGGTGGAAACAGTCAGGGGTTATATGAAACACGAGCGAGAAACACTTGAAGCGGTAACTAACGCCCGTAGTACTGCCCAAAAGGCATCATCAGCAGGGGCAGGCGAACGCTCGAAGGCGGAGAGTGAACTGAGTTCAGCCCTAGCCCGGTTGTTAGTCGTGGTCGAACGCTACCCCGACCTCAAGGCTAATCAGAACTTCTTAGCTCTTCAAGAAGAGCTGACTTCAACGGAGAATAAAATCAGCTTTTCTCGACAGTTCTATAATGATTCGGTCCTAAAGTACAATAACAAGACCCAGATGTTTCCTTCCAATGTCATAGCAAATATGATGAATTTTAAGACCGGTGAGTTCTTTGAGATTACTGTCCCTGAGGAAAAGGAGGCTCCGAAGGTTAGTTTTGCCTAGTCAAGGATTTTTTAGGCTATGTGGGAACAAATAAGGTCTAACCAGTTACGGTCAATGGTACTGGTAGTCGGGATGGGAGCATTGTTGCTTCTACTTGGCTATTTCCTAGGGATATGTTTTTTTGATAATGCTGCGGCAGGCTTGATAATTGCCTTAATTATATGGGGTATAATGTGTCTTGTCGCTTACTTCCAGGGAGACAGTATCCTGTTAGCAGTTGCCGGAGCAAAGAAGATTACGCGCGATGACCATCCCCGACTGTATAATATTGTCGAGGAGATGAAGATTGCCTCAGGCTTGGAAAGAGTACCTGATATCTATATCATTGATGACCCGGCATTAAATGCCTTTGCTACGGGGCGCTCACCAGATAAAGCCACAGTAGCCATAACTTCAGGCTTACTCCAGAAGTTGAACCGTGATGAACTCCAGGGTGTAATCGGTCATGAGGTTGCCCATATCAAGAACCGCGATGTCCTGCTAATGTCGATGGCTGGTATCATTCTTGGCACTATCGTGATTATAGCGTGGTACGCTACACGAGTATTATTTATTAGTGGCGGTAGGAGGAGTTCAAAGTCAGGAGGTGGACAAGCCCAGGCAATATTGCTGCTGGTAGGTATTGTCCTTATGATATTGGCGCCAATAGCTGCCCAGTTACTCTACTTTGCCATTTCCAGAAAAAGGGAGTACCTGGCTGATGCCTCTTCGGCTCTATATACTAGGTATCCTGAGGGTCTGGCTTCAGCACTGGAAAAGCTAGGTACTTCAACCGGCCAGTTAAAGGCAGCCAATAAAGCTACCGCCCCAATGTATATAGTGAACCCATTCCGTGAAATAGGGAAATCTAACATCAGCAACCTTACCAGTACCCACCCACCGATATCAGAACGAATACGGATTCTACGTTCAATGGCTGGAGCTTCCCCGGCAGAATATGAAAAGGCATATCAACAAATAAAAGGTAGGACTGGGGTCATTCCTGCTTCGGCTTTGGCAGGTACTGGTGCCATACCTTTGCGCTTAGCATCTGCCGAGGCAGTAGAAGACACGACTGAAAAAGTTGAGCGTGTTCGTGAAACCTCGTCTTTGATGTGGCGCCTTGGCAACTACCGGACTATTACCTGTGATTGTGGCACTAACCTGAAGGTGCCACCCACGTTCAAAGTATCCAGTATAAAGTGCCCGCATTGTGGCAGGATAAATAGCTTATGACCTTTGTTGATAGCTTGATCTTTCTAATCGGTCAGACGGTCTTTTATTACCATATCAAGCAGAGTACCCGGAGACTCGGAGTATTGACTATCCGGTGACACTTCCGTCCGACTCTCAAGGCTGATTCTGGCGGCCTTTTCAATATCTTCGTTGGAGATGGCTGGTCTGCCTTTAAGCTGGGCAATAGCTTGAGCCTGTTCGAAAGCAGCGATACTGGCGCGGACACTAGCCGGTCGCGAAAAGTGCCGGCTTGTTCTGGTAGCTTGCGACATCTTCACTATATCATGGAGTTGCCCGTCATTAAACAGCAGGTTACCGGTATGTCTGGCATACTGCTGTATTATGGCTATTTCCTGTTCCATCGTAGGATAGCCGATGCGTATACGCTCGAAACGGTCTCCCAGAGTCTCGGATATTCTATCAGCACCGGCATACTCTTCAGGATTTTGAGTAGCAATGACGATGGTATCCACGGAAATATTAAGGTCGAATCCAGCAATAGTAGTGGTCTTCTCTTCAAGCACCTCGATGAGTGTATTCTGGGTTCGTTCTGGTACCCTGTTTAACTCATCAATAAACAATATTTTCCTGTGTGCCTTTTGAATCTTACCGGGGGTAAAAGCACGTGGGTCATGGACACCACATTGCATTGCTACCACAGGGTCGATGTCACCGAGTAGGTCCTCTGGCATAAGTTCAGGAGATCCTTGCACCCGGATAAAGCGCCTTTTACCCTCAATAATGACTCTACCCGGACCGGTTCTATGACTGATGCAATCGGGGCATTGGGGAGACTCAGGATCACAGTTATAGCGGCAGCCTTCTACTACCTGCATAGGGGGTAATAGCCTTGCCAGGATTCGGGCCAGGGTTGTCTTTCCAATTCCTGGAGGACCTTCCAGTAGTAAGTGACGTCCTGAGATGGCGACTGCCAGGATTGCTTCCTTAGTGTCGTCAGTAGCATAGAACCCTGCCAGAGGGTCTACCTTTTCCCTGAGTTTAGTTAGTATCGACTTGCTTAGCTCTTCACGTAGTTCCATTTTCACCCCCTGAAAAAATGTAAACAAAATATTTCTTTTATATATTAGATGACCTTTTTTAAGTCAGCCGGGCGGGTAATTCTGTGTATCCGACCGTGTCCAAGCTTTGCTATATTGTTGACTAAACGTTTACCGGCTTCTTTTTCATCGGTTATGTGAATGACAGAAGTCTCAATGCCACTTGAGGCAGCTCTTTTTGTTTCGAGAATAGCGTAATCATAGGTCAAGTCTCTCTCTTGAGCAGGTCCAAGCCAGTGCAAAGCTTTTTCTGAGATAGCTGTTGGTTCACCGTCGGTTATTAACACTATTGACTTTCTGTTGTGGTGACTGTTGCGTAACAGGGGTTGTTTGGCACATTTCAGCCCATCTCCAATGTTGGTGTTCCCACCGGCTTTTGTACTGGCGATGTAACTATAAATTGCCTCCTCATTATCGGTCGGTGAGATGGCTACTCCCCCGAGATCGTCAAAAGATAAAATGCCAACTCTATCTCCTCTTTGTAAAGCAGCTTTGGCTATCGCGGCAGCAGCCAGTCTTGCCAGTGTCAGTTTCTGGTGAAATCCCATAGAACCACTTGAGTCCATACAGAGCATAATGTCGGACTTTGGTCTTCGGTTCTCTTTGATAAACACCCTTAAATCACGTCTGTCTATATCGGTTAATTTTTTCTTCCGCCTGGCTATCTCTCTGAGTGTATGCCGTACCGAAATATCTCTAAAAACATCGCCAATGACATACTTCCTGGTTTCCTGCCAGCGCTCGTTAACAGCACTCTTCGGGCGGTTCATTATTATCCTGGATTTGCCATTTTTACCAGGTCTCGGCATAAATTGTTTCAATATGATATCCAGAGCCTTGGCCGTCAGAGTGAAAGTAGTCCCTGTCTTATTAGTGTTGACCAGGTTTTGATGTTCAAAATAATCAATAACCACTTTTAGGCTATACCAGCCGCTTTTCGGCAGGCTTAGTCCTCCTCCGTCATTTGTTTCTTTAATATGGTAATAAACGTACAAGTCCTGAAAGTCCAGTTCTTTTTGCCATTGTTTATCCTTAGCATCCATGAACTCAATCATTGTCTCAGCAAGCTCTTTTTCAGACATTTCAGATTGCATGTACCAGGCGGAGTTTAACATTTCCTCAAGCTTCTTCTTTTCAAATCTGTAATCACCTGGAGATATTTTGTCGGCATCTCTTTTGTTTTCCAAGTCTGCCATTAAATTCTTGATAGCTTTCTCAAGCGCCGGATACCATTCATTAATATTCTTTCGCTGGGAGTTTTTAGAAGTTGGATTCTCTAACATTTGCTGATAGCCATTTTTTTCAGTAACGATATTCATCCTGTTCTCTTCTATAGATTGACCAATTTTTTGGCTTTGAAGTGCTTTTGAGAGACTGAGATTTTGAAGGGCTTCGATAAAATCTTCCAACGATAGTTGCTCTACATCTTTGATTTGTGGAGAATTATTCATCTGATTGCCAGACACAATACCATAGAGAACTTCATCAACGATATCACTGACAATTTGTATTGCAGATTCTCTGTCTCCTTGCCTGGTAGACACCCTGGGGGGCAGGGCAATCATAGCTGCTTTTTCGATACTGCCACGGTTCTGCTTGTTCTCTATTTGAGCGAATCCTAGGATCAACTGTCTGAAAGCAATGGCTCCGCTAACGTTGACACCGTGGACAATGCTCGGATGTTCTCTGGTGCGACGCACGATAGCTGCAACTAACTCAGTAACTTCATTCTCATCAAGCGGTTCTTCTCTTAAAAGCTCAATAGCTTTTTTGACCTCGGCGCTGGTTTCAATACTCATAATATTTTCTATAGATAGATCCCCAGATTAAACACTGCCATAGTTCCAAGATAATTTTACTTTATTTCGAGGTAAATCCGCTACTGAGAATTAGGATGAACAATCTACTGAATTTATCTAATATCCGTGTGGTAGCTTTGTAAAGATTTGAATGCTGTTTCTCCTCCGCAGTAAGCGGTTATACTTTTCGCTGCTTACTCCAGTTTTTTAGGAGTTTTTTGAGTTGGTTATACAAATTTTGGAGACAATATGATACTTGTATCGTGTTTGACGTAGTCGTATAATAGGCTAACTAGAAACGGCTATAAATAAGGGATAGAGATCTGAAAGTTATAAATTATTAATATCGGATATATTATAATGTGACGAAAAATAAAAGGAGTTAGATAATGAATGAAAATGATGTCTACAGTGAGTTAGCCAAGAAGCTGGGTGCCCCAGTATCCCAGCGTTTTCTAAGACTGCTTGATGCAATGCTTACACCTGAAGAAGCAAAAATTTGTCTTGAGTTGTTTACCCCGTCGACGTGCCAAGAACTAGCTAGCAAACTAAATGTCGATGAGAAAGACCTTTCCAGAAAGCTTACGAATCTGGTAGATAGAGGGATACTTACCAGAGGGAAGACGCAGTTTGCCTTTCATACGACCCTCTTAGGCTTCCATCATGATCTGGCGGATACCGGGGTACACACGGGACCGCATGCAATTTCTCAGGAAATCAAGGACCTCTGGGCAGACTTCTTTTATAATGAATGGTCGGTCAACTGGGTAAATCTGGCTATCGAGAGAAAGAAAGCCGGAGCACGGGGCATTATGATAACACCGGCTATCGGTGCGCTTGAACTCAGCCCAAACATCAAGCCGGAACAAATCCTACCTCAGGAGAACTGGAAAATGCAGATACAAACAGCCAAAAGGAGGATTGTCGCTCCCTGCGGTTGCCGGGTACTCTGGGGAAAATGCGACCACCCGCTAATGACTTGTTTTGCTGTTTTTGATAATTCAAGGGGAGAATACTATCTCAACAAGCCGGGACGTTTGTTAAAAGAAGTCTCAATGGAAGAGGCCTTTGAGATAGTCCGTACGAATGAAGAAGCCGGTCTTGTCCATTGGGGAGTCTGCTATTGCTGTCCAGACGCCTGTGAAATGCTCCATTCTTACACCAAGGCTAATAGACTTGACCTGGTCGATCCTAACCGGTTCCAGGCTGCGGTAAATGAGGAGCTTTGTATTGGCTGTCAGGACTGTGTCGAAAAATGCCCGTTCAATGCTATTGAAATGCGTAAGACCACAAGCTCCAAGAAGCTAAAAGCACAAATTATTGGTGAAAACTGTAAGGGGTGTGGCGTTTGTATTGTCGGGTGTAAACAAAAAGCGATGAGATATGAACTGGTTAGGCCACCCGAGTATATGACCAGCCGCCAATTCCGATTTCCGACGCCACCACCCAGTGAGTCTGGTAAACCTGGACGTAAAATCATTGTTGGTCCGTACGGTGGTTTTTACGAACTGGATTAAGTATATAAGTATAGTTATCAATAATATTTCACAGTATAACTAGCAATCGTCCTGCGGAGGTAAATAATGGAAGATGCGTTTTTAGTATTAGGATGGGGATCACCCATCGGAATCGGAATTTTCCTTATTTGTTTGGGCGCGATGATATTTTTCTTGACTAAAGCTTCTGGTCAGAAACCAAAGAAAGAATAGTATCCGAATATAATTACACCGGTTCCTATTTTATCTATATTCCTGCTGGACATTGAGTAAGGCATTTGTCACAGAGAATAGAGTAGCCAGCTGCGTCCTGTGTAGTAATATTGGAAAGGCATTGCCAAGGATCAAGCATCCGATATGGTGCCAGGACTCTGGTAGGGCAGATATCAAGGCAAATTTGGCAGTCCTGGCAGACCGGATTATCTGTTTCTATAAGCTCGGAAGTAATAACAGGCTCAAGAGGAGCCTTTGTCCTGATAGCCGTAAAGCGGAGTCGGGGCCCATATATCGAGTGCAATACTACGCTGTTTTTGCCCCTTTTGCCTAGTCCGGCACGGATGGCTTCGTTTTTTAAATTGATTTCACCTTTTAAAGGATAGCCATATCTTTTAACCGGTTCGGCATGATAACCGAGTTTGTGGATGTAGTTGACCAATAAATTAAGTCTTGGAGCGACGTGCTTTTGGAATCCATAGAGCATAAACCTCCCTGACTTTTCTCCAAATAGATCAAGGTTGCGCTCAGTATTGGATTCCAGCCCCAGGATTAGCAGAAAAAGACCGTCATCTAAAACAGTAGCCCCGGCGACTTCGAATAGTTTACCTGTTTCTTTCAGAATTTCTTCGCCTATTGTCATCGGTTTTTACCAAAGACAAACATATAATTACTACTTTTTGTGTGATCTTCCGAAAAGGGACATTATTTTGAGCCTAAACCTGTAAAAGTCAGATGGAAATCATTGCTATGTCATCTAGGACTTCTCAAGATGCGTATTCCTTACATCTTTCTTTAACATATTCCTAGGAGGAAAATTTCACCTCGCTGTCATCAATAGATATGAACGGATCTTCGCCATAGAGCATGTAACCTTCCCAGAGCTCTTTAAAGCTATGTTCGCCTTTTTTTATTCTCTCAAAATATTCATCGACTTTTCTTTTACAGGCGGCTAGAGCTTCTTCTCTGGTTTCAAATTCTCCCAGTTTGTAGCGTTCGCTATCGTCGCCAATATGGAAATTGTCATCGACATATACTAAGTATTTTTTCATACTTTTCAGAACTGGCTTATTCAGTGCTTAGTCTGATGAATTGTCCTGTCATATAGCTGCAGATATCCGAGGCTAAAAATGCTACTACTGGTGCGACATCTTTGGGTGTACAGAGTCTTTTTAGTGCGGAACTATGTTTGTAGCCTTCTATAAATTCCGCAGAGGCTTTAGCCACAAGTCCGGTCTGTGCCAGCCCAGGGAGTACACCGTTGACAATTATCCCTGAGGATGCCACCTCCATTGCCAGGGCGTGGGTGAAAGCTTCCACTCCGGCTTTAGCAGCACCATAGACTGAGATAGTAGCCAGACCCTGTCCTCCAGAGACATTAATAATTCTACCGTATTTTCGAGACATCATATAAGGCAGGACTGCCTGGGCAACATTCATCTGCCCGTACAGGTTGACGCCAATGTCCAGGTCCCAGTCTTCCCTGGTCATCTCAATAAAAGGCTTCAATGCACTGCTGGTACCAGCATTATTGACCAGTATATCGATCTTTTTATATTTATCCACCGCTGTCTTCACCATTTTATCCACTTCGGCTCTATTGGTTACGTCGACTTTAATCGCAATAGCCCTGTGTCCTGAAGATTCAATATCAGCTGCGGTCTTTTGGGCTTCTCCAAGGTTGATATCAGCAACAATCACATCGCATCCCTCTTCGGCTAATGTCATAGCGATTACCCTGCCGAAACCTATCTGGCTACCTGCACCGGTAACTAACGCAACCTTACCTTTCAAACCCAAATCCATCTTCTTCCCCTTGTTTTCTTTTTCCTCTTAGTCAGCGCAAATTATAGCATGCAGTGTATGGTCTTTCAACACAGATACCGTAAGGTTACATCAGCTATAGCTAACGAACTACAAGCTATTTTTTTTGAAAGGGATTACTGATAAGTGCTAGCGTGACTTTTACTGCAATAGCTGGACAATCAGTTCTCTATTTGGATATTTGACAATGTGGTTACTAATAACTATGATTACAGACAGCGAGCTGCCTGAAAAAGCTTTCAAAAAATATTATAGAAGGAGGTAAAATGAAAGCTGCACTATGTCGTGAATTAGGTAAACCACTGGTGATAGAAGATGGGATAAAGGTAGCTTCACCCAGGAAGGGTGAAGTGCTGGTAAAAGTCGATGCGACGGCAGTCTGTCGCAGCGACCTACATGTCATTGAGCCGGGCTTTCGTGCTAAATTACCTGGTATCCCCGGACATGAGACGGCAGGTCATGTAGTAGAAATTGGAGAAGGTGTCAACAGGTTAAAGGTCGGTGATAAAGTCTGCGTGACAACAACAACAGTAGGCTGTGGTTTCTGCGATGCCTGCCTCAGCGGTAATCGCAGTTCGTGTACAACTTATCCAATGATGGGTCCAATGCAGAGGGAACCATGGCTTCATACTAGCAAGGGCGAACCTATATCCACGATGGCTGGAACAGTAGGCGGGTTTGCCGAGTATGTCTTACCTTGTGATTATCAATGTGTCAAGATTGCCGACGATATGCCTATGGACAAGGCTTGTATTCTGTCCTGCGCCGTCTCAACGGGCTTTGGGTCGTCTTTGACCGCGGGTGTTCATCCTTTCAGCAGTTCTCTTATCATTGGTACTGGAGCTGTCGGCATCAGTGCTATCCAGGGGTCTTACTATCTTGGTGCCTGTCCTGTTATTGCCATGGATGTTCTCGATAACAGGCTGGAAGCAGCCAGGAAATTCGGGGCGACCCATACCATCAATTCCAAGAAAGTAAGCGATCCGATAAAGGCAGTCAAGGATTTAACTGAAGGCAAAGGTGCCGATTATGTCTTTATTACTGTTACCACCTCGGACAATAACCTTGTACGCCAGGCTATTGAGATGTCGAGTTCGAGGGGCGTAATCGTTAAAATTGCTATGTCGGAGATGGGACCTGATGCCCAGAAAGATATGGAGTGGGCACGCCCGCTGGTGGGATTTGGTTCTTTTAGGAGAGTCATCAGCACCGCGATAGGCTCAGCAGACATAATTTATCTTATACCTAAATATGTGGCACTCTATAAGGCGGGACGTCTAAAGCTGGATGAGCTTGTTAGTGGTCATTTCCCCCTAGAGAAGATAAACGATGCAATAGCTACTCTGAGGACCGGAGAAGCCCTGCGTAATATTATTATGATGTAACGAATCCAGAAGTGATTTGATCTGAAGGGGATAAAGCTGCCGGGGGCAATCGCTACGTGAGTGGTCAGCCTCCGGCAGATATTTGATATCTTCATTCTTGGAACTATTTTCTCTAACAGGAGAAAAGGAGGGTAAACATGGAACTGGAAGGTAAAATCGCCCTGGTAACGGGGGCAGGTGGTGGTGGACCCGGAGGGATGGGGAAGGGCATCGCATTGTGTTTTGCACGGGAAGGAGCTGATGTAGCCGTAAATGATATTAATAAGGAACTAGCGGAAAGTACCGCTGCCGAGATAAGGGCGATGGGGCGCCGGGCAATGGCGGTTGTTGCTGATGTTTCAAAAGAAGCAGAAGTCAATCAAATGGTGGCGCAAGTAATCAAGGGGTGGGGAGGTATTGACATCCTGGTCAATAATGTTGGACATGGCTTACCAATACTGGTTGAAGATATGACAGCTGAGGAATGGCATGAAGTCGTGGGCAGAAATCTGGATGCCCCATTTTTCTGTTGCAAAGCAGTAATTCCGACGATGAAAAGTCGCGGCGGAGGCAAGATTATCAGTATCGCTTCTATGGCGGGGAAGAAAATTACTGCTATGACTGGAGCTTCATATACTGCTGCCAAAGCTGGAGTTCTAGGACTGACCCGCCAGCTTGCCTTTGAGCTTGGTCCCTACCACATTAACGTCAATGCTATCTGTCCGGCCGGAGTTGTTTCATCTTACCGACCAACACCTCCGGAGCAGCTTGAGGCACAGGCGAAGAGAATCCCGATACGGCGGGTAACTATGTCTGAAGACATCGGCGAGGCTGCCTTGTTCTTGGCGTCTGAACGCTCAAGGACGATTACTGGCATAAGCATCGATGTTGAAGGTGGAACATCAGTGGCTATAGGTGATTGGGATAGTTATATAAAGGTAAGAAAAGATTTTATTGCCGAGAGGCGACAAGCTCGCTGAACCACAATAATAAACATAGTTATTAACGCTGGTATCATATTCAAATATCAAAAAAAGCAACAAGATAATTATAGGAAAAAATATTATCCATGATTATCTTTTCATGTGTTTACAGAGGAAAATTATACGAGGAGATTATATTAGATGAAAGATAACAAATCACCGTGTCAATATGAGGTACTCAGCCCCTGGGCTGAGGTTGATCCAATACCTTTAAGGGGTATTTCTCCCCGGGTGACGGACCTGTCGGGTAAAAAGATTGGACTTTTCCGCAATTTCAAGCGGGCGGCAAGACCGATACTGACTGTGGTAGAAAGAGAATTGAAGAAGAGGTACCCAACTGCTGAGTTTAGCTGGTTTGATTCCACTGCGGCGAATGTCCTTGAGACTGAGACAGAGAATAAGCAAAAATTTACCGATTGGGCAAAGGGAGTTGACGCAGTTGTAGCTGCTGTTGGTGACTGAGGAGCCTGTACAAAGTACCTTGCGTACAATGTGGTGGCAATTGAAGATTTTGGTAAGCCGGTGGCATTACTGGCAAACTACGGTTTTGTAACAGATGCCAGGTCGGCAGCATCGGGCAAAGGGATGCCGGGCATACGGGCTCTTCCAGAAAATGTCCCCTGTGAATGTACTGTCGAGAAAGATATCGAAGCTGGTGTTATTGCCGTGATGGATAATATCATCACTGCTTTGACCAAGCCACTGGCTGCCGAAGAAAAGTCGCCAAAACCGATGGATGCAGAAAAACCAGCGAGAATAATTTTTAAAGGCAACCTGGAAGAGGTTAACCGATTTTACTATCGAAGAGGGTGGACTGATGGTCTGCCGATAATACCACCAACCGAGGAAGCTGTAGCCGAGATGATGACAGGGACTGACCTACCGGCTAACTATGTAGTGACGAAAATTATACCCCGTATGGGGAAAGCTACAGTAGAAAAGATTGCTATTAATGCCGTGATGGCAGGAGCGTTACCGACCTATATGCCAGTGTTAATAGCTGCCGCTCAAGTGGTGATGGACCCGAAGACCAGATTTGATACCTTTGAGGTCAGTACTGGTTCGTGGGCGCCATTCTATATCATCAATGGTCCCATACGCAATGACATTCGAGTCAATTGTAGCTCCGGAGCTCTCAGCCCGGGAGATATTGCTAATGCTACCATTGGCCGGACTATGGGGCTCATCGTAAAAAATATTGGTGGCGCACGTAAAGCTGTCGAAGATATGGGAGTGCTTGGTAATCCCGGAAAATATAGTTTAGTAATCGGGGAGTATGAAGAGGAAAGCCCCTGGGAGCCTCTCCATGTCGAGCGAGGCTACAAGAATGAAGAAAATACCTTGACTGTTTTCTTCCCCAATACCTTTAATCAGACCATTCCCGGTGAAACCCATGCTAAGGGGATTATGAACGCAATGGTTAATAACCTCGGCAGGGGAGGTGGAATGGCTGGATTTCTGCTTATTCCGGCACATGCCAAATATCTATCTAGTGAAGGCTGGACGAAACGGAAAGTCAAGGAGTACATATCTGAAAATGCGATTGGTCCTGCATTTCTTGGTGCGCCTATTCCAGCCGGACAGAGTGTATCATCGCAACCTTCGACAAGACGGCTACTACCAGATGTTGATAATATGATTATTATCGTTGCCGGTGGCCCAGGTGTCTTTACCGGGGTTCTCACGAGTGCTGGCGGAAGAGCTATAGGTAGCTTTGGTAATGATTTTGTTACCAAGAAGATAGAACTACCGGCAAACTGGAATAAACTTGTGCAGAAATACAAGGATGTAGTGCCTACCTATGCCAGATATTAGCTAAATATCCCGGATATATGCTGCTGGGAGAATATATTGGCAGGATTATTGTTTTTCTTACCGTGGTTAGTGTGACGGGACACGGAGAATTTTTCATAGGGTTGAGCAACTTTCCTGGTTAGGTTATGTTATAGCATAGAGAAAGGGGAGAGGGAGTTTGAGCATGTTTGACTATGATGCCGTTATTGTTGGTGGTGGCCCGGCGGGACTAACAGCGGGGTTGTATTTATGCCGGGGCAACTGGCGGACAGTCCTTCTTGACAAAGAGAGTTTCGGTGGGTATATCAAGAACATTGAATTGATAGAGAATTATCCAGGCTTTGCTGATGGAGTCTCGGGCGCTCAGCTTGCTACGCAAATGGTGAATCAGGCTACGAGGTACGGACTAAGACTAGAGCAGACTGAGGTAGTCGGGATTGAAGTTTTTTCAAGCAGTAAATGGGTAACCTGTGTTGATGGCAAAGGCTACACTACTGCGGCGATAATCATAGCTGGCGGTTCTGTACCTAAAAAACTTGGCGTCCCCGGTGAAGAAGAACTCCGGGGTAAAGGTGTTATTAGCTGTGCTTTCTGTGACGGTGGCCAGTTTATTGACCGTGTGGTAGCGGTGTGTGGTGGTGGAGACTCCGGTATTACCGAAGCTCTTTATCTGGCGAAACTGGCGTCAAAAGTGGTTGTTCTCGAGGTAATGCCCAAGCTCAATGCTACTGCTATTCTTCAGGATAGAGTTAGGGATAATCCCAGGATGGAGGTACATTGCGGGGTTAAAGTTGAAGCTATTGTCGGCGAGAATAAGGTAGAGGGCATAGATATAGTTGAGGCTGGAAACGGGAAAAAGCAGACGCTTAAAGTAGATGGCGTTCTGGTCCATATCGGACTCGACCCTACCACAGGCTACCTGGAAGGAATCGTACCACTGGACAGCCAGGGGCAGATTATTGTAAATGAGTGGATGGAAACAGAGGTACCAGGAATTTTCGCCGCCGGTGATATCAGAAGTAAGTCTCCCAGGCAGGTAACCGCCGCAGTAGGTGATGGGGCTGCTGCCGGTATTGCTACCCAGAGGTTTCTCCAGAAACTAACTTAGTTGAATACATCCTGAGCCTGGTTTTTCAAATTCTCTCCACGTGAGGAGGTACGGAATGGCTGGACCTTTAGATGGCGTTAAAGTAGTGGAATTAACCCAGTTCCAGCAGGGTCCTGTTGCTGGAATGAGGCTGGGCGACCTTGGTGCTGATGTGATTAAAGTAGAGCCTAAAACAGGAGATGCCGGTAGGGGGATGATGAGGATTGTTGGTGCTGATACCGGCTTGAAAGGGAGAAATTACTACTTCGAAAGCTGCAACCGTAATAAGAGGAGTATAGTCCTGGATTTGAATACGGGAAAGGCGAAGGAGATATTTTTTAAGCTGATTAGACAGGCTGACGTTTTCTTAACCAATCTTAGTATCAATGCTCCCAAAAGACTTGGTATTGACTATAAGGCTGTATCGGCTATAAACCCTCGTATTATCTATGCCCATGCTTCTGGCTGGGGGAGGGAAGGACCTGATGCTGATACTCTTTCTTTTGATTATACCGGTATCGCCAGGTCCGGGACGATGATGATGAGTGGTGAAAGGGGTGGACCACCGGGAACTTTAATTCCGGGGATGGGTGATGAGCAGGGTGGTCTAATCTGCGCCTGGGCAATTACCGCCGCTCTTTATGCCAGGGAGAAGACAGGCAAGGGTCAACTGGTGGACACATCCTTGATGGGTGCTTTGATTGCTCTACACGGGGTAAACTTTGCTGCTCCTGGAGTCCTCGGGAAGGAATATTCGAGATTGCTACGGACTGAAGCCGGCAATCCAATCTATAACCACTATAAGTGCAGGGATGATAAGTGGATTGTCATTGCTCATCTCCAACCGGACCGGTACTGGCCTAATGTATGTAAGGCAATGGGCTTGGAGGAACTGGTTAATGACCCCAGGTTCAACTCTATAGAGGCAAGGCACGACAATTGTAAAGAGCTTGTGGCTATCCTGGATGAGAGGTTCGCTAGTAAAACAAGAGACGAATGGATGGAGATTTTCAAGAAAGAAAATATAATTTACACCCCAGTACAATCGGCAAGTGAGGTTTTCAATGACCCACAGGCTTTAGTTAATAATTATATTATCGAAGTTGAACATCCGGTATGGGGTAAGATTAAGATGATTGGCTTCCCCTGGACGTTCCATGAGACTCCTGCCACGGTCAAGCGAGAAGCACCTGAGCTTGGTCAACACACCGAGGAGATATTATTAGAGCTCGGTTATTCTTGGGAAGATATCACCAGGCTGAAAGATGAGGGAGTGATAATCTGAAAACCAAACTAAATCGTGGGTTGATACTATGCTAACAAAGAGTGCTGGTGGAGGTTTAGCGGTTATAGAAAAATATTACCAGGACTATGGCTTTCGTGCTCGAGAGTTAAAGAGTCAGGGCAAGAAGTTCATAGGCTATTTATGTGCTTTCACTCCCCTTGAAATTGTTGCTGCCGCTGGACTTGTCCCATTCAGGATAAAAGGCAATGTTGATGAGCCGATTACCAAGGCTGATACTCAGATGGAGACCATCATTTGTCCTCTTGTTCGTAGTTGCTTCGATATGGCTCTTAAGGGAAAATATGATTTTTTAGACGGTCTGGTCATACCTCATGCCTGTGATAGTATCTGCCGTACCTATGATATCTGGAAATATAGCCTTAACCTTGCTTACTATCATCTTATTAACCTACCCCATTCAACCGACGACTCATCACTTGAGTTTTTCAAAGCTGAGCTGAATACGTTCAGAAAAAGTCTAGGGAAATTTGCCGGTAATGAGATATCTGATAGAAGTCTTGTTCAGGTTATTGACATCTATAACCGAAGCAGGGGTAAAGTGAAAGAGCTATACGAACTGCGCAAGTTAGACCCGCCTCTAATCTCCGGTACAGAGATGACCAGAATATTAGTGTCTATAATGAGTATCCCGATTGATGAAGGAAATGAACTATTAACAAATATTATTGATAAGGTTAAACAGAGAGAAAACGTTTTGCTTGGGAAGTCAGCTAGGATAATGGTTGTCGGTGCTCAGGTAGACGATAGCGCTCTTATGAAGCTAATCGAGGACAGCGGGGCTGTTGTTGTCGTTGATGACCTGTGTCCTGGAACTAGAGAATATTGGCCTTTCACAGACATAACCAAAGACCCTTTTGATGGCATCGCTGAGCGATATCTGAGAAAGATAAAATGCGGTCGGACTTATCGGGAGAGGAAAGGAAACTATCAGGAGTATTTAGAGGATAGGTTTGGACATATTGGTCATTTTGTTAAAGATTTTAAGGTTGATGGTGTGGTACTTTACATCTATAAATATTGTGATCCCTTCGGTTTTGAAGTACCGGCAATGAAGAGCTATATAGAATCGCTGGGTATCCCTGTGCTTTATCTTGAGGATGAATATTCCATGACAACGATTGCCAGACTAAGGACCAGGATACAGGCGTTTCTGGAAGTGATTACGAATAGGGGGATATGATGACTGGAGAGAGAAAGCCAAGGACTCATGCTACTGAAGCAGCCGCCAAAGTACCCAGAATGAGCCGGGAGCTGACCATAAAAGCACAACAGGCAAAGGAAGAAGGTAAACCTGTCGCTTATACTTTTATTGTTTGTGCCTATGACGAAATTATACATGCTATGGACATAGTGCCGGTGTGGACTGAGAACTATGCTGGTATCTGTGCCGCGAAACGTGATGCTCAGAGGTTTCTGGAAAAGGCTGAAGCTGAGAATTTTTCCCGTTCCCTTTGTACCTATGCTCTGTGCGGTCTGGGTTTTGACATCTGGCGTGCCGAATTAGGTGAAATGCCGCCGGATTCTCCTTGGGGAGGACAGGTAAAGCCTGATATGATGCTGGGGAGTGGTCAGATGGTTTGTGACCCAAGGAATAAATGGTACCAAGCAGCCCAGCAATATATGCCTGATGTTCCTATCTATGAGGTAGGTCTTCCCTGGCCGCCATACGAGCAAGATTACGATTATCGAGAGGTCCAGGACTATTATATAAAATATATTATTGAGCAACTCAGAGGTCTGGTAAAGTTTCTTGAAAATCAGACAGGCAAGAAGATGGACTGGGACAGGCTGAGTGGACTCGTTGACCTCACCGATAGGACCTGGAACCTAATCTGGGAGACTTATGAGTTACGTCGAGCTGTCCCTACTCCAATGGATACCGGGGACGCAATGAATACTATGGTGCCTATTGCCTTTATGATGGGTACTCAGGAAGCCTATGATTTCTTCAGAGGTTTATATGGTGAATTACAGCGTAAGATAGCCAATAAGGAAGGTGTCGTTCCTGAAGAAAAATACCGGCTTCTCTGGGGCGGAGGACTGCCATCATGGTTTGCTCTGTCCGACTTCAACTATTTTAATAGTAAGGGAGCGGTATTTCCTGTAGAGACCACCTACCGTTCGGTAGAAGCAGTCTATAACTTTGATGTTGATTTGACAAAAATTAGTGACCCTCTGGAACATATAGCCTGGAGATGGCTGAAGTACTGGACATACTGGTACGATAAGGCAAGAAAGCGTCCAGGTTCTCATCCTGATGTTGAACGTCTGATACAGTACATTGAGGATTATAAAATTGATGGCGTAGTAATGCATGAAGCCTTTTCCTGTCGGACCTGGCACCCCGGCTTAATCTGGCAATTAAACCTGCTGAAGAAGGTATACAGAGATATTCCTTCTCTAGTCTTGGAAAGTGATATTGTCGATATCAGTTCCTATTCTGAGGCTGATACCCGGGTCAGAATAGACACCTTTATTGAAGCATTGGAATCAGTGAAGAGAGATTAGTCTAAAGGAAGATGTATTTTAATAATACAGATATCGGGTTTGTTTATACCTACTCAAATACAAAATCTCGTTCTATATAGATCTATTAATCCTTTTTCAAATCCTTTTATTAAGAGTGAGTTTAGATCACACAATATTATTCCAGGTTATGATTTTTATAAATAAAAATATTTAGCCTGCCAATAACGAATCCTTCAGTGATCTTCCTATAAGTTGATATGCTTACTGTTATTCTTTAGCTTTTACCAATCCTGAACATCTTGGTTCCGCAAGTGGGACATACACCTTGAGTTGCTGGTTTGCCATTCTTCATGGTAATAGCCTTGGCATTTCTCATTTCTTTTTTGGCGCGACATTTAACACAGTATGCTTGCATCGGTGCACCTCCCTTTGTATTGGAGAATAGACTATCCACTCTCAATTGTCAATAGTCTTAGTACTAAATATCTATTATATCTTAAAGCTCTCCTTATGTCCGGCATATTTTTCTCTCAATTTTGGTTTTTCTATCTTACCGGTGGGATTTCGCGGTACTTTATCAAATATTATACGTCTTGGCCTTTTATACCTGGGTAGGTTCCTCTCACAGAACTCAGTTACTTCTTCTTCAGTCAGGATCATGCCCGGTTTGGGATCTATTACGGCGGTAACTATCTCACCAAGTCTTTCGTCTGGGACACCTATTACCCCGACATCATAGATTTTCGGATGACTCTGTAATACTTGTTCAACTTCTACCGGGTAGATATTCTCTCCTCCCGTAATGATCAAGTCCTTCTTTCTGTCGACAAGATAGATATAGCCTTCGTCATCCATCTTTGCCATATCACCGGTATATAGCCAGCCATCCTTTATTGTTTCTTTTGTCTTTTCCGGGTTCTTGTAGTATTCCTTCATAACACCATTGCCCTTGACGATCAGCTCGCCAATTTCTCCTTGAGCAATATCCTCTCCTTTATCATTGACAATGCGTGTTTCCCAGTTTAGTCCTGCTTTACCGATAGCCCCAACTTTGTGCTCGTTTTCAATGCCGAGATGGACACACCCCGGCCCAGTCGATTCACTTAATCCATAGGTTGTATCGTACTGCATATTGGGAAAGTATTCTTTCCAGTGTCTGACTACGCTAGGAGGTATAGGTTGTGCCCCCATATGCATAAGTCGCCAGCAGCTAAGGTCATAATCCTCTTTCTTTAACTCTCCCCTGTCGAGCGCTCCGAGTATATCCTGGGCCCAGGGGACCAGTAGAAAAACTACCGTTCCTCGCTCTCTATGGACGGCGTCAAAAAGATTTTTGGGACTCATCTCAACTAGTATTGTAGCCTTACCGCCTACAATAAGGTTGCCTAACCAGTGCATTTTGGCACCCGTATGGTATAGAGGGGGGATGAGGATGAAGTTATCCTCATGTTTCAGGTGATGGTGGTAGTTCTCGCTTATTGCGGCGTGTTCCAGGTTTTTGTGGGTGAGTAGTATCGGTTTTGGCGCTCCGGTAGTGCCAGAGGTAAAATAGAGTCCGCAGGCATCTGCACTGTCCAGCGGTACTCCTGGTGATTCAATGGCTGACAGTTTAATTGATTCTTCGAAGTTCTCCATATCCTTGGGTACATTCTGACCATCCACAATGTAGTCTTTTATCGTGACCAACTGGGAGCGAATGGCTTCAACTCTTTCAATAAATTCCTCTCCCAAAATCATAACCTTTGCCTCAGTAATGGGGGCACAATAGGCCAAGTCCCGGCTAGTGAACCTGAAATTGAGCGGCACTGCCCACGCCCCGGTCCTAAGGATACCAAAATATGCCTCAAGCCAGTTAATGGAGTTCATCATCCAGAGTATGACTTTATCGCCTTTTCTGATTCCTCTGGCGATGAGGGCATTGGCTATTCTGTTAGCCCTTTCATCAAATCCCTTCCACGAGATTTCTTTTCTTATATTCTTGCTGGGTCTTAGTTCAATAAGTGCCGTCTCGCTGGGGTACATTTTAGCGTTTCTGGCTAGCATTTCGGCTACTGTCATCTATACACTCCCTATACTTAAAATATGATCAGGTTTATAGGATATATTTTATTTAATTATAGAAAAAGTCATCTCTAATCAGGACTTACTCTAGAGCCTTCTGGCATGCCTGGTAACCCAGTTCAAAAGCCCTGATGTTGATTGGA
>CAYOHA010000010.1:0-22307 GCA_964403625.1 uncultured Dehalococcoidales bacterium
CCCTGCCGAGGCGACTGTTTAAGGATAAACCACCGCGGAGCCGCTAAAGCACGCCGAACTGTAGCATAATCTTCTTCTTTGCCGATATTTTGCCGACAAACTGTTTAGCACCCAGTGGTACAAGGTAGCATACCCAGCTACAAAAGTTGTTTTTCGCCTTGGCGAGATAATACCAAATCGTATCTGGCGGCAGTAGATGGCACACACGGTTTTAATCTTCGGAACCGGGTGTCGTGGGTTCGAAGCTCTTCAAGTGGGCTTTTCGGGACAGTTCCCAAACTTTTGTTTGAGAAGAGGCAGTTCATTTCGGCGTTACAGCAGTTGCTGATTTCAAATTACACTTAAAGATGAATTGTTGCCTAATAGTATAGCAATTCTGGAGGATGTGACATTTTAACGGACGGGTGTTAGTGCGTTATCAATTTGAGAATAATGAATAGCTCTATTTAAACACTTCCTTTAGCACCTTGGCCGCAGTAATTATTTTCTTTAACTGAATACGGCAACTCAAGAGAGATAATTGCATTTTGCTTAGTAATAATATAAAATAGCCCTTAAATGTTTGTCAATGTGGTGATATTTTAGCAAAAGCGTACCATATTATGAAATACTGCTTTGAAGATAAACTTAGCTGCATACCTGGCAATATCAGGAGGTGAAATATTAAAGCTTTAAGATGGTACGGCCTAAGAGATCTACGCTATGAGGATGTGCCAGAACCAATTCCCGGGCCGCGTCAAGTGAAAGTAAAAGTTAGCTTTGCGGGTATTTGCGGTTCTGAAGTGAACGAATATAAAAATGGTCCTCATATTGTTGCCGAAAAAATGCCATTGATCGCGGGACATGAATTTTCTGGGAAAGTTGCAGAAATAGGTCAAGAAGTAACTGGCTTCAAAGTGGGCGAGCGGGTTGCAGGAGTAGGCAATTGGATCTGCGGGGAATGTTTCTATTGTAAAAAGGGTATCTATAACCTTTGCTTGAATTCGAGCTTTATTGGCATGAACGTGGACGGTTGTATGGCTGAGAGTTTGGTTGTTCCACATTATACATTATATAAGCTACCGAGCAATGTAACAGATGAAGCAGGAGCTTTAGTAGAACCTTTGGCGGTTGCAATTCATGCTGTTCGACAGGCTAAAGTTTGTGCCGGCGATTCAGTTGCTATTGTAGGAGATGGCACCATTGGCCTGTGTTCATTATTAGCTGCTAAAGCCGCAGGCGCGATTCAGGTTTACGTCATTTCCAAGCACGACGCAAGAGGGGCTCTAGCTAGAAAATTGGGAGCCAACGCAGTCATTCATTTTGGCAATGGTGACATAGTGCAAATTGTGAAAAATATGACTGCAGGTTTAGGCGCCGATGTAGTTTTGGCTTGCGCTGGCAACCCGGATGCTCTCAATTTATCAGTGGAACTCGCTCGAAAAGGTGGCATAATTGCGGTCGTTGCCCTAATTGACCGACCGGTGCCCTTTCAATTTGCTAACATTGTTTTTGATGAGAAGTCCGTTATAGGTAGTTCCATTTATATTCATGAGGGGAAGACTGCAGTAGCATTAATGGAAGATAGAAGAATTGATGTTAATCGTTTAATTACATCGATCGTCCCACTTAAAGATGCTATTAAGTTGGGGTTTGACAAATTACTTGAGAATAGAGAAGACAACATTAAAATTCTGGTGAAAATACCTTAATGGCAGACACACACTGTCCAAACCTTTTATAATTTCGGTCGCGAGAATCAACGCGTCTCCACTAACTTAGATCAATTAGTTTAGTTGTCACCGGACACTTAAAAGGGGCCAGTTGTGGGCGGGTTAAAATCCGCCACTAGTAGGTACCTAAAAGATACTTCATTTGGATGGTCCCGTCAAGGCTTCATCAGTCTTTCTGCTTTGGAGCTCTCTTCGGTTATGAATTCGGTAGCTTCTGTCTTGTAATCGGATGACCTCGGCGTGGCGGAGGAAGCAATCGAGGATAGCGCCGGCGGCCGCGGCATCGCCCAGCACTTGTCCCCAGTCTTCTAGGGGGCGGTTGGTGGTCATGATGATAGCACCTTTCTCGTACCGGCGTACCACAATTTCCGGCAAGTCTTCTGCTGCCATGGGCGGTAGCCTCTTCATCCCCAGGTCCTCAAGCACCAGC
Source organism: uncultured Dehalococcoidales bacterium (assembly GCA_964403625.1). GTDB lineage: Bacteria > Chloroflexota > Dehalococcoidia > Dehalococcoidales > UBA2162 > CAYOHA01. The sequence goes on from CAYOHA010000010.1 coordinate 2,143, forward strand.
AGGTCTACCTTGCAGAGGTCGTCAATCAGTTGCTTGCGGGTACCGGTAGCCTCAGCCTCGGCCATGTCCTGGGCGAGGTCAAAAGCGGAGCGGTAGAGGGCAGTGTGATCTGCTTGGATGGCAGCCACGGTGAAGGCAATGGCGATGTGGCTTTTCCCGGTGCCGGGCGGACCGAGGAGCAATACCCCGCCATGCTCTCTCAAGAAGCGGGCGGTAGCCGGGTCCAGGATGAGAGCTTTGAGCACCTGGGGGTTGAATGACCAATCATACCCGTCAAGAGACTTCACCTCCGTGATGCCGGCCTGCTTGAGACGGCGGGCAAAGAGCCTGTCCCTTCGGGTAGCCAGCTCATCCTCCACCAGTAGCTCTAGAAACTCTTGATAGGCTAACTGGTGGTGAATAGCCTCCTGGTTGCGCGCCTCCAGGGCGTTCGCGATATATATTGAGACTACGACTATGTTGAGACTACCACACTCGCCGCGAAATATACATTAAATTATATTATTACTTGTAAAGACATATATTATCGTCCCTGACAGATTTCCGAAATATTGTACATAAAGATGTGATTTGGACCCGATGCTCAAAATACATTTATCATCGATAAAAGTATTTGCTTCCATCGGTATCCTCCAGGGAGTTGGTTTTAACGGGGATAATGCCGCCTTGGTTAATCGGTTACCTGATGCGAAAACAAACGCAGACCTTTTGCTAGCCCCTTAAACTTATAAATCCAAGCTCCTCCCTCGCCTGACGTAGTGATATAACCCTCATCGGTACCAGGCCTGAAAGCTAAGTTAGTTGTCCTCAGCAATTTACCATCATCTCTTCCAGGCACTATTACGTTGGCTACAGGAATTCCAACCGGATTGAGAATGATAATCCTACCCTGTCCTATGATACATTGATATACATTGCCTGCTGAGTCGACTTTATTCGAGTCAGGTCCGAAACATCCTACGGAATAATATACGGGGAGAACACCGACTACCGGATTACATGTGATACCGTCTTCTAGTAATGCAATGCGAAGCACAGCATTGCGACTGCTCTCGCCTACCCAAAGAGTGTCGTTTTTGGGCGACAGGGAGATTCCGTTAGGTGAAGCAAGATTCAGCACGACTGGCTGTACGTTTTTGGCGTCCGAAGATATGCGGAATACCCCGCCGGTTGGATTCATGACTGTACCAGTAAAATTAGTAATATACGCATTTCCTTTCGAGTCAAATACCAAATCGTTCATCGTTAGGCTCTTACCTCGATACTGAGGATACATAAAGGTTGCCTTATAGGTATGGGGGTCAATAGTCAGGAGTTCGCCTGTTAGACAAACAATAAATAACATACCGTTCTTATGAAAAGCTGAGCCATTAACTCTAATCTTCTTATCGTTGAAAATGATAGTCATTTGCTTTCGGGGTGTTATCTTGAAGACAGTTCCAGTTGGAACAGAGGTTACGAACAAATTTCCTTCTCGATCGAAAGCTGGTCCTTCGAGTATATATTCCGAACCAGGGTCAAGTTGAAACCACGGTACTGCCACTATTGTAGGCAAACTCACTAGTTCTTGTGGTATTGGTACTATGCATTCTCGAATGTCACTTAAGTAGCTTTTTCCCATTTAAAATTCCCCTTCTGACGGTTTTTTCAACAAATCCTAATTTTGTTTGTTATATGTATACTCTATAACCCGGTTACAGAGGGCTTACTCCTCATCCGTGGTGATAAATATTCGCTGCTAACGTAATTAGGTCGAGGCAGAATATGGTTTTACAGGATTAAAAATATAGTATGGATACCTACGCACAGGTTCGCTTATTCTATCAAGTTTGCTGACTTCTTCCGGCGTAATTTCCCACTCGGTTATTTTGAGATTTTCTTTAAGTTGCTCAGCCAACCTTATACCAATGATTACCGAAGTTACGCCTGGTTTCTTCAATTGATAGTTTAAGGCTGCCTGTGACACAGTAGCATTATGAGTTTGGGCGACTCTGTCCAACTCTTCAATTATGGGAAAAAGCTTGTCTGGCTCCACTGGCCATGGTTCGGTATTTTCCAAAGAGTTGAACCGTGTGCCTACCGGCCAAGGTTTATCTTTGCGATATTTTCCGGTGAGGAAACCACCATGAAGGGGACTGAAGTTTAAAAAAGCCACCCCTTGATCAAGGCACACTGGAATCATTTCGAATTCTGGCCACCGACAGCACAAATTATACTGTGCCTCGAGGGTAGTGAAGCTGGTCCAATGGTTTTCATGCGAAATCGCCAGACATTTCATTAACTGCCAGCCCGAGAAATTGGAGCAGCCAATATAACGAACCTTTCCGTCACGGACCAAATCGTCCAACCCTTGCAGCGTCACTTCCAAGGCTGTGTGTTCATCACACATATGAAGTTCATAAATATCAATATAGTCTGTTCCCAATCTTTTCAGGCTCGCATTGCATCCTTCAATAAGATGCTTGCGTGAAAATCCCCCGTCATTCGGTCCTGGGCTTCTTGTAGGATGTACTTTGGTTATGACGATGGCATCTTTGCGCTTTGAACCGAGCGCTTTTCCCAAAATTTCTTCCGACCATCCATTTGAATAAGTTTCCGCCGTATTGAAAAAGTTGATTCCCGAATCCAAAGCCATACTTACTATATAATCGGCGTCTTTTTGACCAATAGCCCCAGTTTTTTCATATCCGCCGCGACCGCCAAAACTTCCTGTACCTAGGCATAGCTCAGAAACCTGAAGGCCAGTTTTTCCGAGAAAACGCATCCTCATTTTTTATCTCTCCTTATTAATCGCCGCCAATCGCTATTGAAATTAAAAAATGATTACATTACGTAACGCTTCACCTTTTTCTACGGATTCTATTGCGTCATTTATCTGATCAAGGTAATACCGGCCAGAGATCAGCTCATCCAGTTTGTAAATTCCAGCCTGATACAATTGAATAATTTTAGGGATATCTATTCGGGTATTAAAATGTATACCTCCCATAGCACAACCGGTAAGCATTCTTCCACTTCCCACGAAATCAGTGGGCTGGAAATCAGATAAATATTCCCTGAATCCGTGACCCAATATAACGGTCATTCCGTCGTAAGCAGACATGAAAAAGGCTTGACGCAGAATGCTAGTACCAGCTACGACGACAAATACATACATCGATCCTCTCTCTTCGGTTAGTCTATACACTGCCTCAACAGAATTTTTTACTTTTTTAGAATTGATTGTATGGGTTGCACCGAAAGAGCGTGCCGCCTCTAGTTTGCTATCGAATACATCGACTGCAATAATTGGATAGGCACCAACTATTTTCAATGTCTGTATCACATTAAGTCCGACACCACCGCATCCCACCACTACAGCACTGCTGAGAGGAGCAACTTTAGCGTGATATATCACGGCACCGTATCCTGAAATAACTCCACAGGCCAGAAGAGCTGCCCGATCCATGGGCAAATTCTCAGGTATTTTAACTAGGGCTTGTTCCGGAACGGTAGTGTATTCCGCAAAGGCGGCCATAAAACGGGACATTTGTGTAAGGCGCTGTCCTTTCTTATTAACATAACGACCCGGAGCTGATAATCCCAGGAATTCCATCTCAGGTGTCTTTGGCATACCTTTTTTCTCACAGAGCTTGGGGAGACCTTTCTGGCAATTGTAACACTCCCCACAACCCGCTGTAACAATCGTCACAACTACATGGTCGCCGGGTTTAACGTAGCTGACTCCTTTGCCGACTTCCTCGACGTAACCAGCTGCCTCATGGCCGCCTATAGCCGGAAAGGTAGAAATTCCATGTTCGCCTTTAAAATCATGGATGTCACTATGGCAAATAGATGCCGCACCAATACGAACCTTCACTTCGCCGGCGCCAGGAGGATCAAGATCGACGTCTTCGATTACCAATGGTTTGCCGAATCCGTAGAGAACCGCTGCTTTCATGGGGACCTCCTAATATAATTTTTCGCTCAAATTTATTCAATCTATGGAAAGTATCTTTCAGACCAAACCGCATCGACTATAAAGTTCCTCTAAGCTTTGGGTCTAGGGCATCTCTTAGTCCGTCTCCTACCATATTGAACGCAAATACTACCAGCATAATAGCGGCACCGGGTGCGAAAGAAAGTAGTGGATCTAAGGTTATATATTTATAGCCATCGTTCACTAGGCCACCCCAAGAGGCTCCGGGTGGCCTTATGCCAATACCAAGAAAGCTGAGACCGGCTTCAGCTAGTATAGTAGTTCCTAATTGCAGCGTCATCATTACTATCAAAGGTGGCAAACAATTGGGAAAAACATGGCGGAGCATAATACGCAGATCATTTTCTCCCATAGAGTGGGCAGCCATAACATAGTCATTCTGCTTGACTGAAATGGCCTGTCCGCATATCAATCTGGCGTAGACTGGCACTAAAGCAATTCCCAAGGCAATAAAAACCGAAGTCAGACCGCCCCCCAGGACAGCAGCGATAGTCAATGCAAGCAACATCATAGGTATACTCATTAGCGTATCCATAATCCGCATGATAATTGTGTAAATCATGCCGCCAAAATACCCTGCCGTCAGGCCTAAGGACATTCCAATACTAGAGGCCAAGACAAGTGCTATGATACTTACCATCAGTGAAGTTCGTGAACCGTAGATTATACGGCTGAGTGTATCTCTCCCGGTACTATCCGTGCCCAGCCAGTGTTCCGCACTGGGCTTGGCAAGTGTGTTAGTTACGTCCGTCTGATACGGATTATGCGGCGCAATAAAAGGCGCGAAAATGGCGGATATTACCAACAACACGATAATTACTAAACCAAATATCACCACACGCCGACTGAAGAACACACGCAATATGCGCCTGGACTCGGATATATGGTATGTTGCCTCTTTAGAAATCGAGCTATATTCCACGGTATGCGTCAACACAATTTTCCCATTATGTATAAGCTATTCTTGGGTCCAGCCAGCCATATGAAATATCCACAATAAGATTGGAAATTACTACTATAGCAGCCATTACCAAAACTACGCCCTGAACGATTGCATAGTCAAGGTTTAAAAGGGCATTCACCGCAGTATAACCTACGCCGGGAACGCTAAAAACGGTCTCGATTAATACCTCCCCACCTATGATATGACTCAGGCTCATACCAGCTAACGTGACCACTGGAAGAAGCCCATTTTTTAGCGCATGCCTAGATATTATTACCCGCTCTCTTAACCCCTTGGACCAGGCTGTTCGTATGTAATCCTGCCGAATTACCTCCAACATGGCTGACCGGGTCTGACGCGTGGTTGCCGCCAAAGGAAATAGGGTTAAGCAGAAAACGGGCATAACTAACTGCCTGATACTTAATCCAAAATCTGTAAAACTGGAGGTATATCCATGGCTCGGGAGCCAATGGAACCAGACGGAAAATGTATATATTAGAATAATTCCCACCCAAAAAATCGGTGCGGTTACGCCTATATTTGCCAATACGGTCAGGAAAGTATCTATCCATTTGCCCCGCCTCGCCGCGCATATCACACCGGCCGGTATAGCGATGATGTTACTGATAATAAAGGCTAGAATACCCAGATGGAGGCTTATGGGCACGGCGTTCCTTAAGATCTTGGTCACAGGTTGTCTTTTTGCTATGGACTCTCCAAGATCGCCGTGCAAGAGACCTGATACCCAGGTGATGTATTGTATATATGCTGGACGGTCTAGCCCGAACTTGTGCCTCACGGCAGCTATTTGTTCAGGGGTAGCATTGGACATTTGTTGTTGGGTCATATAAATCACAACGGGATCCCCTGGAAGCATACGTATAATAAAAAACACCAGCCCCGTCACCAGAATCAGCACTACCACTGCCTGTATTAAACGACGAACAATATATCCTGCCACAATCGTTAATTACCTTTATTGAATAATTACTAACCAATTATTATATTATTTTAAGAGGGTGTGCGAAAGAAGTAAATCTCTAACACACCCTCTTAAAGATGACAGTAGTTATTGCCGTTATTATTTGCTCAGCCAGGTGTTTACCAGGGTGTATCCCTCCCTCTGAACTATGATGTCGTGAACACGGTTACTAAAAAGAGAAACCATCGGTCCCGTGTCCAAAGGTATTACCATGGCACTATCATAGGCTGCTTTGTCCATTTTGACGAGAATAGCCAACTGTTGGGCTACATCTTCGGTCGTCAATGCCTGCTGCATGAGGTCGTTCCAATCCGCTGGCTTGGTCGTTCCGGTAAAATACCTGGAGTTTGGAGCGAGATTTTCAACTACGACTGCCAGTGGATTAGTCTTATTGCCTCTTACCGAATAATAAAGCATGTCATTGCCCGGCATAACACCACCGCTATATACGCCTTCTTGGGCAGCATCAATTTGTTCAAGTTTCACCTTAAAACCTACCGCAGCCCATTGTTGCTGCCATGCAATTAGTACGTCACCACTACTGTTCCGCCAGTTGGCCGATGAACAATATATTTTGAATTCCACACCATTCGGGTGACCAGCTTCTTTCATCAGTTCCTTTGCTTTAGCGGGGTCATATTTGCGCGGCGTGATATTCTCCTGGGTAACTACCTCGAGACCCTTGATAATGTTATAGCGCGCCTCTGAGTATGGAATACCCACATTTTGGATTACCGGTTCCTTGTCAACCGCATACTCCAAAGCCTGCCTCATCCTCTGATCATGCCAGACCGAATTGGGATCTGAGGTATTCATGTAAAGCACTCTTATGAATTCTCCATCTTCAACCCAAGTCCGATAATTCGGATTGTTCTTTAAAGCGAGTTGTACTTGCTTTGGTGCCGACCAACTACCGTCTATTTCTCCCGATAATAAAGCTGCTTGCTGCGCTGTTTGGTCTGCTATGAAGTGATTTTCAACTCCATCAAGATAAGGCCGCCCCTTTTGCCAATAATTGGGGTTTCTATCATAGAAACTGATGGTTGGACTACTCTTGGCTTCATTGAATATGAATGGACCGGTTCCAATCGGGTGCGTACTTGCCCATTTAACTCCGTTCTTTTGAAAAGCTGTTGGCGAAATCATACTGGTCAAATCGTGTGAAAGGTCATTTATAATCTGGTTGGTCCAAGATGAAAGATTTAGCTTGATGGTGTAGTCGTCAACAGCATCTATGGACTTCACACTTCTTAGTTCGGGCACAGTTGCAGCGAGGACCCTGTCCAGGTTCCATTTTGCCGCTGCGGCATTGAAGGGTGTTCCGTCATGAAAGGTGACACCCTGCCTCAAGCTGATATCATAATATGATTTATCCGGAGCTAGTTTATAGCCTGTGGCTAGGATGTTCACGTACGAACCAGGAGTCGTCGTTGAAGGCAAGAATAGCCGCTCTATGACAATAGAAGCATGGAAACTGAAAGGACCAAAAATATTAAACGGGTCTCCGATAGGAAAATCCTGTGGGATGCCTTCTGATAGCTTCAGGATGCCTCCATATTGTGGCGTTTCTGTAGCTGGTGCGGATTGCGCAGGTGCCGGAGCTGCCGGTGCGGCTGGTGCCGGCGCTGGAACCGCTGCTTCTTTGGCACATCCGCTGAAAATCAAAGTACCGAGAACGAGAATCGAAAAGATTATCATGAATACCTTGCTCACTTTTTATCCCTCCTTCTTTTGATTTGCTTATTCATGCATCAACTTCAGGACAAATATGTAAATATTCTGTCACCTAGACAGAATAATTGCTTTTAGGAAACATCTACCTGAGTGATTAGAAATATAACAATTTAACTCTTTTAAAGTCAAATTCGAATTTCAATATATCATAAGCCTATATAGTTGTCAAGCATATTTTGAATAATTTTGCAAGAATATGCGGAAATAAAGATGACAAAATGGGTTTTATGCTATAATAGAAGCATTATTACGAAATTATCTGCATATGGATATTTATTCAGAGCAGAAGCTGGTGTATAGATTTATTTACGAATATATGATGTACAAGGATGCAAGGCACTCTACGCCAAAGAAACAATTCTCACGAAATATGTATTTTAAGTGAAAGCTTTGGACAAGTAGGAATGAATGCATGGAGTCTTTTTCTTTACAGATGGTCGAGGTATATTACTATCATATGAACTATCAGTTTTCTCTCTTTTAGAAATGAAGGTGAGGGACGATATTATAATCGGCGTTGTTTTCCCTTTAGTATATATCATTTTGAGGAAGATAAAAGGAAAGGACTTTTTATGTGATTGATGCAATAAATAGTAAGATAATAATTGCTCTTAGTAAAGATGGGCGTTACAGCTATACCAAATTAGCTAAGAGACTTGCCATAAAACCAATCACGGTGGCGAAACGAGTTGAGGCAATGCTAAAAGATGACGTTATTGCCATACGTGCTGTGCCAAATCCAGTAAAAATGGGATATAAGGTTATGGCCATCATTGCACTGGACGTAGAAATTTACAGTCTAAATGATGTGTGTAACAAACTGATTGACATCCCCAATGTCAGCTACGTATCAACTATGTTCGGGAAAAATGATGTTATTCTTTTTGCAGAGTATCGTGATTTTGATTCGCTGTATCGTTTGGTCAGGGAAAAGATACCCAACATCAAAGGTGTTAAAGCGATTGAAACCTTTATCATATCGAATAGTCAGCAGAAGTACATGGGATCTTTTCGTGCGGATTCATCGCCTGAAAAACCCGTTGCAATCGACGAAATTGACGAAAAATTAATAAATGAACTCAGAATAAATGGACGTACTACCTTTAGTGTATTAGCGAGTAAACTTGGAGTTAGCCCAGCTACAGTATCTAGAAGAGTCGCTTCCTTAATAAAGAAAAATGTCATTCAAATAGCCGCAGTAGCAAATCCTACCAAGTTAGGTCATCATGTTGTAGCCTTTCTGTGTTTACACGTTGAATTAGATAAAGTCAATGAAATCTTCTCTAAGCTTTCGAGTTATCCACGAATACCTTTAGTAATGACGTTAATGAATGGCTATAATATTATCGCTGTTATTTCTCTCCCCAACCTTGATTCATTATTGAAATTTATCACTAATGAAATCTCGCATCTCGATGGATTACTAAACATCGAGACTCTGATTCGTGCTGAATTTAGGAAACGTACCTATTTAGGTTTTGATGTCGAAGATATGCTCCACCATCCTCTCGAAGATAGTTCCGAGACGAGAACTGAATAAATTTGGAATAAATATTAGTGTGTTGATATAACTTTTTTAATTATAGTAAATGTGATATATTGTCTCTCGCAATGACCTTTCCAAGTAATTTATAGAATCAGTTACATTCAAATCAAATTGTTTTACTCAATAATCTCTTTGCTAGACTCTTATTACTTGTATTTCTCGAATTTGTGAAGGCAGAGATGCCTAGTGGATATAACTCTCACACTTTCTTAATCTATCTTAATATCTCGGGGTTCCTTCATCTTACCCCATTTTGCTATATATTTTTCTTTGACCTCGGGATTCACCAGACCAATAGGCCATTCACTACGCATTATACGTGATATTTCTTCAGCCGGCTGCATCCCCCACACAATGCTAGATTCGAGTGAACTTCCAGCATGATGTCCGGTAAGGATTACATTATCGAATTTCTTTAGAGGGCTATTTAAAGGAACTGGTTCGGGGTCGGTAACATCTAGTCCAACCCCAGCAATATAACCCTCAGAAAGGGCAGTACAAAGCGCTTGTTCATCTATGATGCCACCGCGAGATGTATTAACTATGTAAGCATTGCGCTTCATCTTTTTAAACTGCTCAAGTCCAATTAGGTGCCGGCTTTCTTTGGTCAAACTTGCGTGGATTGAAATAAAGTCTGACTTGGCAAGCAATGTATCAAGGTCAACTTGTCTTACATCAAGTTTCTTAAATATATTATTATCAACATAGGGATCGAAAGCCAAGATGCTCATCTCAAAACCTCTGGCTTTGGGAACCATCAATCTACCGGCATTACCAAAGCCAACAAGACCAAGAGTTTTTCCTTTCAAGATGGCCATATGCTTACCAGCTTCGTCAATTCCTCGGAATACTGGTTGTCCAGCTTTTACCTGGTTATTCAGGGTTACGATAAGCCTAGCGCATGCCAACATTAAAGCCATGGCATGTTCAGCAAGTTCTTCTGAGCAGAAACCACGCAGATTAACTATCCCGATGCCCAGTTCGGTCGCTGCTTGTACGTCGATCGCATCATAGCCAATACTAACCGTGATCATAAACTTACATTTTGGCAATCCCTGAAATACTTTTGGAGTAAATGGGAATCTCCCTTGCGGCGTAACTATACAATCCGCATCGCTGCATATTGAGATTAATTTGTCCTCAGTTTCGCCAGATGTATATATGGATAACTCAGCACCGGTTGATTCTATGTTCTTAGGAAGATTCTTGGAGAGCATCACTCTATCAGACACGATAACGACTTTAAATCCCATGTTTACCTCCTCATTTTCCTAATATTTATTATGAGATTAAGTCAACTTTTTTGATTTTTAATGATTTTAAAGATATTTTTACATTGCTGTTAGCAATTATTCAATAATAATCTTGCATAACCTTACTTACAAGGTTTAGCTATATGTTCCTGAAATCTGATGCTCCGACTCCGGAAGATTAATAGTAGCTTTGGTCTATCTTAATAAGAGAAATTACTTTAAGATATCTTCATGGCAGAAATCTTATCGCTATAATATTTCGCCGCCTTCCATATTTTGTCCGGTGTTCATCTTTTGCGATAAAGTAGCAGCCCTAACGCAATGGTAATAATTGCCTTAACCTAGAATCAAAATAAAGGAAATTACATGTATTTGAAAAATATGATATTTATTACCACTATTGACAATGAGTTGTTATATATTTTATACTGGTTTCAACATTATTGCAAGATTGTTTGAAATATGTTTGATCAGAATTTTTATTCCAAAAATAAATAAATGCAAAAAAATTAATATTATATCGCTTTTAAACATAATTAGTTTTTACGAGTCGGTAAACTGAGAGTAATCTCCAGTGATGGTGAATGACACATGCTTAAGCCTGATACTATCTACGAGTAAAAATATTTTGAAAACTATTCTAAAAAAGTGGGTTCAAGGTGTTACTTAAAGGTTAGGTTGCAATTATTACTGGAGGTGCTAAAGGAATTGGCATGGGTATTGGTTTCAAATTCGCTAATGACCGATGTTCGGTGGTTGTTGCTGATATTTTGACTGAGGAAGGAAATTAGACCGTAAAAGAGCTTTCGGAAAAGTGGCAGGATTATTAATATTTCATCTATTGCGGCTATAATGGCTGGCCCTGTTTGCATTGAATATGGTTCTGCCAAAGGCGGAGTTTTATCTCTGACCATAAATTTATGCCTGGAATTGGCGCCGTATAACATCACTGTGAACGCGATTCTGCCGGGAGGAATCCTTACAGATATGTTCAGGGCTTGCTCTGGCGTAACTATAGGCAAAAATGAGAATATAGATAAAGTGCTTCAAGAAAGAATGGCAAAAACCGTACCTCTGGGAAGAATTGGTAACCCCGAAGATATTGCGGGAGTTGCCTTGTTCTTTGCTTCGGATGTATCATCCTTCGTTACAAGGGACCGGATCATCGTCAGGGGAGGGCTTCCAATTATAGTACTGCACTAGAAATATAGGTTCAAATTACTTTATGGTAGGCTTTAAAATTGCCGGTTAACAAATATAACTTACACGGATGCTTGAGGCCAAGCTTTTGTTATGCTTATTTTTTGTCAGGGTGAACACCTAGAAGAAGTAGTGCAACCAAATCTATGAAAGAGTTTAAATATCGCTTCCCAAGTGGCGGTAAGGAAAGATGTGAAAGAGAGCTAACAACATCTCAGAACTAAGTTGACTAAAAAGTGTATATGGCCATGACAGGATCGACGGGTAAAACAAGGAAAGGGGAACAGATATGAAAGCTTGGAGGGTTTATGGAATAGGCGACATGCGGCTAGATGATGTGCCGATACCGAGAATTAAACCCGGGTGGGTGCTTGTAAAAGTAAAGATGGTTCAGGTGAGTATCACTGAAGTATCACATTTCCAGGGAACTTCCGGAAATCTGGAGAAGCTGCTGAAAGAAAAATCCCCGCGTCAGTTATTTGGCCATGAGTTGTGTGGTGAAGCCGTTGAGGTAGGAGAAGGTGTTAAATCCATCAAGGTGGGAGACCGTGTTGTCTGTTGTGGAAGGGAGCCCTGTCACAACTGTGCTCTCTGCCAGGCCGGATATGGGGACCTCTGTGTCAAAGGCCCCATGCTAGGTGTGGACATCCCTGGAGCGTTGGCCGAATACCTTCTGCTTCCGGCTGGAAGTTTAACAAGTATCCCCGATACTATTACGGATAGCGAGGCAGCAGCAATGCAGCCATTCGTGGGGTCTATTGGAGCTGTACACTTGACCGGGGTTGAGATGGGTGACATTGTGGTCGTTCTGGGTCAAGGGTCGATGGGACTCAATGTTACCCAGATATGTCGGGTCTGCGGGGCGGGTAAGGTTATCGGTGTGGATGTACGCGACGATATATTGGAAATTTCACGGAAACTCGGGACCGATATCCTGATTAATGCCTCAAAGGTGGATTCAATAAAAGCCGTTCTTGAAGCGACAGGTGGTATTGGTGCTGATATCGTATTTGAGTGTGCTGGAGGCAACCCCAAGCAAGGTCTTTCGGGCACGGAAACACTGGCCCAGGCAATGCGCATGGTTCGAGACCAAGGGAAGATTTCCCAAGTTGCCCTGTTAGGACCAAACGCGAAAGTGGATATAAGCCCGCTCAATATGAGTGGTGTTCAATATCGGGGACTAGGGGGCGGCAATCGGAAATTAGTACAGTATGCCATTGATTTGATCGCCTCGAAACGGGTGCGGTTAGCCACTTTGGTGACCCATGTGCTTGAGGGACTAGACAAGATCCCCGAAGCATTTGAAATAACGGGTAATAAAGCGAAGTACAAAGCTATTAATCCGGCTCAGGTAATCGTAAGCCATTAGCTACTTAATGACAGCCGATGGACTTGGTGTAAACGGTGGTATTTTATTGTGAGGGAGTTAGCGTTTGTCTTGTAGAAATATTGTCTATGGGCAGAGCCTCAGTAAACTAGTCAATACGTTCAGTAAATAAGGAAGACATTAGTGAAGATCATTAGATTTGAGTGGAAGCGGGCGGCCAGATACGGCATTGTCAAGGGAGAAGATGTCTTTTATATGGAAGGGAACATATTGGGCGAATTCCACGTCGGTAAAAAACTATGTCGTCTTGACGAGGTAAAATTACTCGCTCCGGTTCTCCCCAATATCGTAGTTGGCATCGGAGGCAACTATCATAGCCTGTTAAAGGTTGATACGAGTGTTCATACTAAGCCAGAAGCATTCCTGAAACCACCATCTTCAGTTATTGGGCACTTGGCTAATATCATCTACCCCAAAATAGCAACCAATATTCGTTTGGAGGGGGAGCTTGCTGTCATTATAAAACGTGAAGCAAAACATGTGTCCGAGGATAAGGCTTTGGAATATGTTTTGGGATACACCTGTGCTAATGACGTCACAGCCCATATTGAAGGAGATAAGGGAGGTGCACGTATAAAATCGTTTTATACTTTCTGCCCGATAGGGCCGTGCCTTGTCACTGATTTAGAGCCAGATAATCTTAAGATAACATCTAGAGTAAACGGCGTCAAAGTACAGGATGCTGACCCTACCAGCGATATGGTGTGGAATGTTGGTCAGATAATCGAGCATGTCACGGAGTTTATGGCATTGCAGCCTCTGGATGTTATTCTAACCGGTTCATCCAGGCCACCGAAGTTGCTCAATGTCGGCGATATTGTTGAAGTCGAGATAGAAGGGATTGGACTGCTTCGGAATATCGTAGTTGCGCAGTAAAAGCGTGTACTAACTATGTGATCGGTGTTACTCAGGCATTAAAGAAGATATATAGTAGATAAATGGAGGAAAGAAATGGCTATTTCTCTGAAAGAACGTGACCGCCGCTATAAGGCTATCCGAGAACTTATGATAAAAGATAGACTGGATGCCTTGCTCGTAGTTGGGCGTGGCGACTGCTTTAGTCGTGGTAATATTCGGTACATAACAAACCAGGGAATTATCGCCGGCGCACAGTATTGTATTTTTGGTTTGGAAGGTGTTCCTATTTACATGCTTCCCGGCAAAGGACCTGTGGTGTCCAGACTCCGTAAAGCGGCGTGGAACCTTGATCTTAGAGAGGCTCCCAAGTTAGCCGAACAAATCATAGAAGACTTATCTCGTCTTAATAAGGGCAATAAGATCGGGATTGTGGGGATGGATGAGGTTTCAGTCCCTGTATATTTAGAAGTGCAAAGAAAATTCGGGGACAGGCTCGTTAACGCTGTGGGGATATTTGAACAGTTGCGCCTGATTAAGAGCGCCGAAGAGATTGAAAAAATGAGGACGGCGGCTTCCATTGCCGATAAAGTATTTACCACGCTTAAAAAGATAGTTAGACCGGGCATTATTGACTACGAAGTTTATGGCGAGGTCAGGAAGATTATTCATAAAATGGGTTGCGAATATTCTTTCGAGCTCATTAGTGCCGAAGGCGCCGATATGAACCTATCTTCTCCAATGGGAAACAAGCTTAAGGAAGACGGCACGCTGGCTCAGGAAATTTCCCCATCTTATGAAGGCTATTATGCACAGCTACCAGTTACCGTACCGGCGACAGAGTATCCGCCGCGCCTTCGTAGACTTATACCTATTTGGAAAGAGGCTGTTGCTGCGGCAGTAAATGTCATGCGCCCCGGGAAAAAAGTATCCGATGTTCACCAGGCAATAGAAAGAGTTGTTCGTAGTCACGGATGTTTCTCTCCATGGCGTCACGGGCATGCACTCGGACTTGACCTTATCGATTTTTGGTCGATCACCGATAATAATCCCACGGTACTCAAGTCCGGTATGACGTTGGTGCTCCATCCTGATATTTTTGAGCCCGGCTTTGAAGGTATCGGACCTTGTGCCGGTTACACTTATGTTATAACGGATAAAGGGGCGGAGAATCTGAGCAAAGTTAATATTTTTGAACAGTGATTTGCTGGAAAGCAATAGACCGCTGATCTAAGGTCAGCCATAGAAAAAGATATTGAGTAATCATAAAGCGAAAATGAGCAGGGTTGAGTGTTCTCAAATATATGAACATATGATAACTGGGAGGATACCTATGATAAATAAAACAGCCAAGGGGCCATAAGAAAATAAACCTTGTAAGATACGGGAAAAATAATGCCAAATCAGTACATAATGGAGGGTTATTTTATGAAAACCAAAGGAAGCGTAAAAAAGACATTGGTAACAGGCGTTATCGGGGAAGATGTACATATCGTGGGCATCAGGATCATTGAACATGCATTAAGAGGTGCCGGCTACAATATTGTCAGCCTGGGAGTCCAAGTTCCCCAGCAAGAGTTCGTGGACGCCGCTAGAGAAAGCGCGGCGGCTGCTATTCTGGTATCTTCGCTGGCCGGTCATGCCAACGTGGTGTGCAAAGGGTTAAGAGATAAATGCCTTGAAGCCGGGTTGGAAAATATTCGTCTGTATATCGGTGGCCAACTGATAATCGGTGAGCAGCCGTGGTCGGAAACAGAGAAGATATTTAAAGAGATGGGTTTTGACAGGGTATATCCTAAAGATGCAGATATATCTCAGGTAATCAAAGATATAGATAGTGATTTAAAATAGCGAAAACGAAAGGGGGTTTCTTATGGAAATCAAGAACAAGCGACTGGATGATGAGGTATTCGAGCGGGAGAGGAAAGAAATACTAAGCACGTGGCCGACAGGAAAAGACGTCGACATTGACGAAGCCGTAGAGTTTCACAAGACGCTGATACCCGAGAGGAATTATGCTCTGAAGGTTGCCGATGCCAAGAAGAATGGTAAGCATTTGATTCGTATCGACTCCGGGGTGGCCACAATCGAAGGGGAAATAGAGCTATTCAAGTGTCTACAGGATGAAGGGGGTGCTGATCTCCTGGGGTCGATTGTTGACAGTTTTACCAGGGTAAACGACTATAAGCAAGCCGAGAAAGGGCTAGAGGAGAGCATCAAACTCGGGAGGACGACTCTCAACGGCTTTCCTATGGTAGCTCACGGCGTGGCCGCCGGGAGGAAGGTAATAGAATCCGTGAAGCTGCCGGTGCAGTTAAGATCACCTGCGGTTGACACCAGGCTGGTGATGGAGATGGCCATGGCCACGGGGCACACGAGTGTTGCCGGCGGCGCCAGTGTGGGGAGTTCCTTATCTTTTTCCCGCGATGCACTGCCGGAGGTAGATATACACAACGGTCAATATGCTCACAGGCTGATGGCGGCCTATCAGGAAAGAGGCATTCCAATCGTTGCCGAGTGCGGGTTTGGCTTCGCTCACACTATACCGTACAGTCTGGGTTTCACCCAGGGCATTATCAACGCCATAGCCGCCGCCGAACAGGGGCTCAAGCAGTTCATATTCGGTATATATGGTCAGACCGGCAACCTGGCTCAGGATGTCGCCGGCCTTCTTGTCATGCCCAAGATTACAGAGGAATATCTCAGAAAGCTTGGCTACAAACCTACCTCGATATCCACTATGAGTTCGGCCTGGGGTGGCGTCTTCCCCGATGATTACGCCGAGTCCTTTGCCGTCGTCGCTTTCAGCGCGGTTACCGCGATGCTGGCGCGTGTTCAGATTGTCCACGTGAAGACAATTTTCGAGAGCAAAACGATACCGACGAAGGAAGCCAGCGCCGCCAGCCTGAGAGCGGGCAAAAAAATAATTAACATGATGAAAGACCAGAAAATCCAGCTGGACAATAAGGCTTTAACGATTGAATCCAAGATGCTGGAGATGGAGGTAAGGGCTATCATGGACAAGCTCCTGGAGATAGGGGACGGCGATATACTTGTCGGTATGAGGAAGGGTCTGGATGCAGGCATCATAGACCCGCCTTTTGCCACTTCCCGCTATGTTAAAGGCAAGGTGCTGGCTGCCAGAGACAACGAAGGTGCCATGAGATATCTTGACCATGGTAATTTACCCTTCAGCAAGGAGATAATCGAGTTCCACAAGCAGAAACTGGCTGAAAGAGAAAAGGCGCAGGGCCGGAAAATAGACTACCAGAATGTAGTTGACGACCTTATGTCCATAAGCCGGGGCTCACTGGTAAACAGGGGCTAAACATAAAAGACGACACTATAATACTCAGGTATAGGGGAGTATGGAGCTTTCGCGCCAAGCTTTCCGGCTGAATAAAAGCGGCGTGATTGAATTCCGAATCAGGATCTGCGAGGTTGTCAGTGGTGCTGGGCAACGTCCAAGTTGTGTTGCGCAGCACAAAGCCTCAGAAAATTTAAGAATATTCATCACTGGTGCTAAGGCTTTAATATCTCCCTTTATCCGTGGGGTTTGATAGGCAGAAAGGTCACCGGATTTCTATATCGGAGATAGCAGGATGAAAACCTTTAATAAAAGGGGAGATGAGGGGGAAACCAGCCTTCTTTTTGGTCAAAGAGTTCCCAAGAGTTCCCCGCGTTGTGAGGCTTATGGAACCCTGGACGAAGCTGTATCATGTCTTGGGATCGCTCGTAATACGGTTACCAAGAATAAAACAAAAGAAATAATATGGAAAATACAGAAAGAGCTTTTTATTGTCAGTGCGGAACTGGCCACAAAACCCTCAGATTATCAAGTGTTTGCTACCCGTTTTACTCCGGTAACTGAAGAAATGGCTGACCAGCTTGAAGAAATAATAGACGAATTGGAATCCAAGATAAAGTTGCCCAAGTCATTTATCATTCCAGGCTCAACTCTGGGTTCGGGATGGCTGGACCTTTCTCGAACCATAGTGAGGCGTGCGGAGAGAAGAGTGGTTGTCCTTAAAAAGAAAAGTGAAATTAATAATAATGCGATTCTTCAATATTTAAATCGACTAGCCGACCTTCTCTTCATCCTTGCCAGATATGAGGAATACCCTTCGGATAAAGAAACCACCTATCATAATCCATGTACTGAATCTGCTTTTCGCGAACCAATCCCTGGTTTCCCCGAACCCTGTGATACCTAGAAAGAATAACCAGAAGAAATATAGTTATAAGGGTAAACTGAGTTCAAGTAAGGTTGTCAATTTTATATTTATAAAAATATAAAAGTTTTCCGATAATAGAACTTAACCTTCTTTATTTTTCAAGTAGGCGGGTTCTATCGGGGGAGATTTAGGCAAAAACTGGTGTTGGTGCCCCTACCATTGCTACCTAAAGCATAATTGGTAATGCGGTATCCCGCCTACTTCCTCTTTTGTAAGACTTTCTTATTTTTTTACACTTACTTGAAAAGTGTAACCAGTCACAAACGAGGCTTTTGTTGGGTCACAGTAGCTTGTATTGTGCCCTCAGCGTTAACCATACTAGAACACATTGTAATTCCTGATTTACTTATTCCCAGAACTATAAGATTGCCTTGACATTCTTCTTGCTAGGCACTACACTTATGGCAGAGGTGAGTAGTGGTATTTGTAAGAGGTAAGCGACAGGGAAACAGAACCTATTACTATCTCGTGGAAAACCACCGGGAAGGCAACAAAGTGAAGCAAAAAGTTATTAAATATCTAGGCGCCCAGATGCCGACAAAAGAGCAGATAGAAACTATGAGGAGGGAACGATGAGAGCTGCGCTTTATGCCAGAGTCAGCAGTGAGGAACAGGTAGAGGGCTACAGTATCGATGCCCAGATACGAGCCTTTGAGACATTAGTTGAGGCTAGAGGTTGGACAATATACAAGGAGTATATTGAGGAGGGTAAATCAGCTAGAACAGAGAATATAAACAAGCGCCCGGTATTCAAGGAAGCCATAGCTGACGGGCTTGACCGAAGGTACGATATCTTGGTTGTTCATAAAGTCGATCGGTTCTCGCGGAAATTGCGCATTACCCTGGAATATTTTGATAAACTAGGGAAAGCCGAGGTTGGCTTTGTCTCTATCGTTGAGCAGATGGATTTCTCTACTCCTTGGGGTAAATTCACTCTCAGTATGCTTGGAGGCCTAGCCGAGCTTTACTCCGACAACCTTAGCCAAGAAACCAAAAAAGGATGGCATGAGCGAAGGGCACAAGGGCTTTATTGTGGGACATTGCCTTTTGGTGCAGCCAAGAGGGAAGACGGGATACCAGTGCCTGATATGGTGGAAAGGAAAATCACCATAAATGACCACGAAAGAACGGTTCGCAACTATGAAGGGCTAAAGATGGCATTCGAGCTTGAGGCGCAGGGAAAATCGGACAGAGAAGTAGCCATCGCACTCAACGCATCGGCATACAGGACAACCGGGACCCACGGTTCAAGGCCTTTTTCTAAAGACACTGTAAAGGATATGTTGAAGAACAAGTTCTACATCGGGTATATCGAAGATGGAAAAGGAGAATGGATGAAGGCAAAGCACCAACCTTTCATTACCCCGGAACTATTTGAGACTGTGCAGGCGACACGATCCAGCGTATCCTCGCCTCCGCAGACAATAAATAGTGGTGCGAGGATCTACAGCTTATCTTGCGTTGCCCGATGCGCTCGTTGTGGCGGTAGTATCCGGATGCAAACCAGCCCGAAGGGAAGAGCGAGGGTGTATTGCGCCTCTAGGGCGAAGAACTCTGGGTGCGATTTTAGCGGCACTTTCCTTGATGTCTACGAAAGGCAGGTAGAATGGTATCTGACGACCTTTATCATCCCAGATGACTACCAGCAGCGAATCTTGGAGGCACATCGCAAGGTTACAGCCGCTTACGACGAGACCGAGGATAAACGCAGGGGGTTAGAGGCCAGCCTTGCTAGATTAAAGGACCAGTACCGTTGGGGCCATATAGGCCAAGAAGAATATCTAAAAGAGTACAGGGAAACTGAACTGCAACTCCGGCAGCTATCGCCAGTTACGAGTTCCGAAGACAATCTCAAACGACTGGCTGACTTCCTGGCCAACGTAGCCGAAGCCTGGCGGGAGGCCAATCAGGAGCAAAGGAACAAGCTGGCCCGGGTACTGTTTGAGGAAATCAGGTTGGATAACGGCGGTAAGATCGTGGTCGTAAAGCCAAAGATTGAACTGGAGCCGTTCTTCAGGCTATCGTTTGAGTGTCACGCTAAAGATATTGCT
>CAYOHA010000011.1:0-21831 GCA_964403625.1 uncultured Dehalococcoidales bacterium
AATAATATTACACCATAGTATTCCCAATCGATAAAGTTTGACCCCTTGATAGTAATGATGGCAAAACCGGTATCTGGACTGAGGGATATGCTTTCTCCTGCTGCAAAGGCTACACTAGCAGGCACAAATAAGGTGGCGATGACCAGAAACAGGGTAAGACAGGTTGAAATAATCATTCTTTTCATTACGTTATCCTCCAATCACAAACTTTATTTATTTAGAAACCTATCTTCCGAAAAGGCCGGTAATCTGATTAATTAGCTGGTTCCACCAGCTCTGCGGGCTTCTCGTCAGTAAATTCCAGCCACCTCCCCAGTGTATTATGAACCCAATCAGTGCTGCGATAATGCCGATAAAAATAATTAGCCGGATTAATTTTAATATGGTTTTCCAGGACTTGATAAAAGGTTTATGCTGCATCTCGCAGTTAACGGTCTGGGCCATCACCGTAGGTTCGGTGGCAGTAACCGTAATGTCATACCGTTGATGTTCACCGATCATTGACCCCCGCTTGGGTTTGGCAATCAACGGTATTTCAATCGTATTCCAGGCAGATACGACCGGATTATCATCTTTGAAGCGGAATTCCAGACCTTCGTCCAGGTCAGTAGCTTCCAGGTGCACTTTCGCGTTACTTCCGCTGCTATTTGCCAGATTAATGCGGTACTTGCCTTTTCTACGCGTACTCAAACGGTAGGGACGGACCTGGAGCTTGAATTCCACCCACGGCAGTACTTCCAGATCCGCATTAAGAACCGTTACTTCTGAGGGAGTGTTCTGGGAATGTACCGTGACAGCAAACGGGTATATTCTGGCACGTACTCCTTTTTTCCTCTGCGGCTGGAAGGAGATAACAAGTCTATCAGAGGCTTTTGGCATAAGGGCTACACTTGATGCCGAGCGGCTATACCATGACCCGTCAATACCTTCTATATCTACTGAGAACTTATCGACGATATCCGACATATTCTGCAATTCGAGTGTCGCCTGAGCTGGTACACCACCGGCAGCAACCTCCAGCCTGGGAGAAGAAAGAACAGCCCTTATTCTCTCCGAACTCCTGACTTTTGGTATCGTTATCGGTTCTACTTTCACAGTCTGGCTGGTAACTCCGTGCTTGTTGCTGGCAGTAAGAACATAACTCGTTGGATCAGCCGGACTGAATGTTTTTTCTCCCTGCCGCTCAACAAGCTCATCACCAAGTTTGACTTCACTGGCACGCTTGACCGACCAGCTTAGTGTGAAGTCCCGCTTATCAGCCGTATTGGCTTTGAAATTAACAATGGCGGGTTTTCGTCTCAACCAGGGTATCCGGATTTTTGGCAGGTACTCACGTAGTGGTCGACGAACGAGTTTGCCTTCAGCGGTTATTGGACTTTCAACCTTTGACACTGAAGCCATTACTTTAAAATCAAATTCCTTCTTTAATATCAGTAAGAATAATAGAAAAGACAACCATCCCAGTCTTACTTTAAGACTGGTCGCTGCCTGCCTGCCAGCCGGCACAGTAATACTCAGAGGCTCCACACGATACCGCAGTCTGTTTTTCACATCTTTAGCTGAAAGTTGCATCGAAGCTTCAGCATCACCCGGATTATCGACCTGGATATTGTAGATACCTCTCCAGCCGCGGATGGTTGGTGGAGAAATGGCTAACTCAACACTGGGTAAACCCCGGATTTCAATAGTCAGGTCCACAGTGGCTGTTTCCTGACGATTCTCCTGGGAAATAACCCTTACGCGAAAGGAGCGTGGCCCTGCCTTGGTTTCAGCCGTTTTCGGTGGGTGGAGAATGACTTTAAGATTATCCCGGTCAGTGGGAAATAGGGCAACACTTGAGACGGGAAGAGTATACCATTCGGGGTCAAGCGCTTCGACATTTAAAAGTAGCTGGTCTACGCTTTGCCCCAAATTACGTATCGTGACTGTTGCTTCAGCACTCTCTCCAGCACCGAGCTGAAAAGACTTTGGAGCTACTGACAGCTCAATTTTTCCTGACATTTTAAACCTCCGAAATCGACTTCTTTCATTGATATACTAGGTTATAAACTGGCTTTACTTACCCGACTTAATCATATAAGCATAGGTAATAATATTTAAGCCAATTTCAAAGGATGAGCGGATAATTTCTCGGGGCAGAGGATCATCCTGATGCCCGCCCTGCCAGGAACAGCCATAGTCACTCCCGCTATAGACCATTTGCTTGCCTTCCAGCAATAGACCGTTCGATTCCGCGCCTCTTGGCACTTCAGAAAAAACGTTAGATTCTGACAGTAAAGAGTGTCCAATTTGAACGGTTTCCAGCTTGGACTTAAGCTGGACGGCAAGCTGATTGAATGCCAGCCCAAATTCTCTTATCCGCTTCGGCTGTACCCCTCCTTCACCTTCGGAGCAGCCTTCACCAAAAATTACCCCACCAGAGCGCAGAAAGCTATTGAGAATCGTGTGTTCCTCATCGCTTAGCTCAAAGCTGCTATTCCCGGTAAGGTATAACATCGTATACTGATTGATATCCTTGCTCAGATTGATATTCTCACTAATATCGACTGTAAAGTCAGTTTGCTGACTAATTATTCTAGAGAGATTATGCAAGCCCCGGCTA
This sequence comes from uncultured Dehalococcoidales bacterium, assembly GCA_964403625.1. Lineage (GTDB taxonomy): Bacteria > Chloroflexota > Dehalococcoidia > Dehalococcoidales > UBA2162 > CAYOHA01. The sequence continues at coordinate 2,603 of CAYOHA010000011.1, forward strand.
TGTAGGTCTTTGCTGGCACCTCCGAAAACCATGTGACCTAACTTGACCGACTTACGTTCGGGCTTCTTAACCTCCGGGACTTCAGCGCCGGGTTTTTCTGGGACCACTAATGTCGCTGGTTCCGCTGATTTTATTTCTTGCCGGAAGGTTAAATTTATTTCATTCTTAACCGGTCGCGATTGACTCTTGGCATTCCGTACCACTGCTCCGCTCGGGTCAAAGTCAATGCGGGCTAATTCCAGATAGACTTCATTTGGTAATTTGTCCCTCTCCTGTATCCGATAGGCTTCTAAAATACGTGTTGCCTGGCCACCTTCCGGAGGTTGGTAGGGCTCGGTAGGTATCTCACGGAATTGAATAATAAGGTATACCATTCCCTTCTGGCGGGTCTGTATCTGGTAATGCTGTGGTTGAGAGACAATGATAGTATTACCTTCAGAGTCGATAGCCAGCCCATCCTCAATGATAACTGACAAATCGGGCGGTTCGTTAGCTGTGACACCTAGACCCCGGACTACTCCCGTGCCATGTAAAGCTAATAGATGAATCCTGTGCTGGTTTCGATGGTAATTATGAGCATCCTGCCAGGTATCGGCATCTATGACAAGTCCCTGAAACGCGTTTACTCTTTTCAGCTGAAGTTTTATTATTTCATTATTCGTCAACTTATCTCGCCCCATTTCCCCATGCATCCTTTACTATGGTGTAAAGATAGTATGGGCTTATTTTTAGCTGATTATAATGCCTTCAACTGTGTCGATACCAATACCACCGTCTTCGTTATCACAGCTACTTAAGGCTAACAGATATACGGAAGTTCGTTTTTTTATCGATATACTTCCAATAATCTACTCAGGTTTACAGATAAACCTTTATATGTAGCTACTAAATAAACCACAAAATTATTAATAAGTCAACCCTGTGTCAGATATCAATTTACAAAAATTCTATGATTTTATGGATTGGCCGTTCAAATCGCAATATTGTTAAGAAGCTTCTCATATAAAGCAACAGTCTCAGGATTGGGTAAGGTATCAAGTTCGGTTTTAATAATCCGGCGACATATTTCATACCAGCGTAGCGCACGGTTTCTTTGCCCTAGCCGGCTGTGACAGCACATTAGCCGGCGATAAGCATCCTCACGGCAAGAGTCCTTGTCCAGAATCTTCTGAGAATAATCTATACAGCTATTATAATCTCCGGTACTCATAGAATAATCAGCAAGTTTGCCGAGTATTATAAGGTATGTATCTTTCAATGCTTCGCGCTTCAGCAAAGTCCACTCTTCATAAGGCTCGTTTTCCAGGAAGTCCCCTCGATAGAGGTTCTTAGCCATTTCGTATTCAACTATTGCTTCAGTTGACCTATTTTCCTTCTCATAACTTTGACCTTGCGAGTAGTGCTTTTCAAATTCTTCAACATCCAGCCAGAAATCAATGCTAGGATTAATCAGGTAACTTCCCTGTATTGAGAGTACAAAGTCAAAATTATTCTCGTCTTCACAAATATTGTTTAATATCTGTCTTAGACCATGTACAGCCGCCTTTAAGTTATTGCCGGCTGAATGAGGGTCATAGTCTGGCCAAAGCATTTCCATCAGTACTTCCTTAACAATCGGCTGCCTGCGTTTCATCAGGAGATACTGGAATAATGTTTTTGCTTTAACGCTTCGCCAACGCTCAACCTTCTTCCATGTTGACCGTATTTCGAAGTTACCAAAACAATTAACTTCAAGACGGATTGAGCTCTTTAGAGCTCTAGGTTTAGCTATCGTTCCGAGGGTAGTTCTGCCCATTCCGCCAGCTCTATTTCCAGCAGAATACGGGAGTAGACATAGTACCTGGTACCCTCCATATATCTGAAGGGCATATTGAAGATGCTGACTTAATAAACTTTCTCTTCCAGCCAGGTTATTGTTTACCCATTCAAGTTGCCTTCTTACTCCTTGGTAGTCGCTTTGTACCAGCTTCAGAAGTTGAATGGTATCCTGCCACTGTCCCCCGTTAGCTGGGTCGACAACCTCATCCCAACCAGACTTATTAGAGTAACTTCCCATTACAAGCTCCTTTCAAGTGCTGGTTGACACTCATCTAGTAAAGGTATTCAGTTAACAGGACCAATAACTAGCTTTTGCCTGGGGTATTCTAAGCCTTTTGGGTTTCAGAAAAATGGTTAAGCCAAGTTATCAACAGTTTATACCAAAAGAAAATGATTTGTCTAGATGGTGTATTGCCTCAAAAATATAAATTAGTAAAAATTTTTTTCTCCGGTCAATAATAGGGGCACAATCTTAATATAGAAAACAACTGAGACCTACTAGACTGTGCCCTTAGTTTCTGATAGTCCTCTTTTAGTACTGTCTTGCTTTTAATATCTTTTTCTTATTCTCCTCATTAACCGAAACTCTTCTTATAATCAGGAAGTATTTTTGTCGCCCGATTAGTGATGATCTTCTTATCGCTCTCTGACAGGTTAGTTTTTAGCTGTTCGTTAAGCCACCCGACTTCAAGATCAATAGCTGGATGCTCAAATTTCTTGGCATCATCATTATTGCGGTAGTAGAAAGTCTCACCATCCGGAACCAGACCTTTAACTGGACCTTCCCAGGCTAAACCTTTGGTTGGTATATCCTTGTAGTTCGGGTCAGCATTGAAATCAGTGATATGCTTTTCTTCATGTATTTTCATACCACCAAAGATACACTTAGGCTCGGATGGATTAAACCAGGTACTGAACTTTTTGTCTTTGACTATCACACAGGCGCCCGCCTTTGATGGGTCAACCGGAACCCAGACCGGCGATAGCTTCTGGTTGGTACTGATAATGCCCGGATAGCTGGTTATAGTGCCACGGTCTCCCATCATCATCTCCTCCTCTTCTTCTACCGGCTCCGTAGCAGTTACACAGTCCCCAACCATCATCTCCTCCTCTTCTTCTACTGGCTCTGTAGCAGTCATCTGGCTGAAATAACCCAACTTTTGCTCATAGGCATCGTCGGGAGGATTTTCCTTGTTTTCAGGTTGTATCACCGATGAATTCAACAGATTTTGTACATACCTGTTCCCGTAAGTCCGCTGAAGATGTAATATTTGATTAGCCCTTTCTTCATCAGAACGAGCCTGTGATAACAAAGCAGTGTGTTCCTCTACCGGTGGACTGAACGGAGTATCAGTCACCAGAGAAGCATCTACCCTAAACATATGAGACTGGTCAGTTAATTGCTCAGACTCCTTCTGCTTGATGAGGTGTTTTTGTTCTATTTCTTCTCGTTTCTGCCGTCTCCTTCCTTCGTGTTCTGGCATATATTCACCTCCATAATATTTTACGATACACTTCGTATAAAAACTCGATATCAACTACGCCACTTATACAGCATATACTCAAGCTGTAATTGGTAGTTTATCCGATTTTACATTTTTTTTAGATGTAAAATTGTTTATTAATAAAAACCTTCCTTCGTTAAATTTGATATACCGAAAACAATGGCTTAATCGCCGATAAGGATAACGAATGGTTCACTATCAATATGCAGCGTTTGAGTTTCCTCACCAGTTTCTATTACTGAAACGAAAGTTGACAGATGGGCACGAATGCTGTATTCCCCGGGAACTTCACTAATACTCCTGCCATCATCGGTATAAAGATACTGTGCTAGATCAACCTCTCCAGATACTGATTTACCGGGTCCGATGGTTATATCGGGCTCCGACGGTGGTTCGAGTATCCATAGGCGATTCTTGAAAGTCACTCCTTCTTTGGCACTCACAGACACACTGAAACGGACGGCGTGATGAAATATCCAGGGGACGCCAGCCGCTAGAATCTCAATCTCTTTCTTGGTCTTGTTCTTTAGTTCGACTCGAACAAGCACCGGCCCACCAAATTTGTAACGGTTCTGGGTCGGATAATACGTAACTTTCAACGGATAATCGCTCATTTTGACCTCCTTTTAACCGAAACTTTTCCTATATTCAGGAAGTGTTTTTGTCACCCTTTTAGTGATGATTTTACTATCACTCTCTGACAGTTCATATATATCCTTAAGCTGTTCGTTGAGCCATTCCATCTCAAGATCTATGGCTGGATGCTCAAATCTCTTGGCATCTTCATCATTGCGATAATAGAAAGTCTCCCCATCCGGAACCTTTCCACCCCAACTCGAACCTTCGGTAGGTATGTCTTTATAGTCTGGGTCAGCATTGAAGTCATCTATATGCTTCTGTTCATGTAACTTCATACCCTCAACGACGCATTTAGACGCGGCCGGGTTTATCCAAATACCAAATTTTTCGCCCTTGACTATCACAGTGGCTCCCGCCCGAGCTGGGTTAACCGGAACTAATACCGGCGATAGCCTCTGATCAGCTATTATTCCATCTGGATAATGAATTGTCTGTTGTGTGACGGTACCACGGTCTTCTACCATCATCTCCTCTTCCTCTATTGGCTCTGTAGCAGCCATCTGGCTAAAATAACCCATCTTTGGTTCATAGATATCGTCGGAAGGATTAAAATCAAATTCAGGTCGTATCGCCGTAGAGTTCAACAGACTCTCCACATACAGGTTCCCGTATGTCCGCTGTAGATGTAACAGTTGATTGGCTCTCTCTCCATCAGAACGAGCCTGTGCCAGCAATGCAGCGTGCTCGTCCATCGGTGGCCTGAATGGAGTCCCAGTTATCGAATTAAAACCATTTTCAAATGCATGAAACTGATCAAATAATGGCTCAGACTCATTCTGCTTAATACGGTCCTTCTGACCTACATCTTCTTGCTTTTTTTGAACCCTTTTTAAATAATTTCCCATCTGTTAACTCCAATCCTGAAGGACTGCGGATGATCTCTCGCGGGAGAGGAGTACCTTGATATCCATACTATCAGGTCCCTTAGTCGCTAATACTTTTATATTATGCCCGTATGTTTCCTAAGTTCGGTCGTCCATTCTCACCTTTATAGCAAAGAATCGAACATAGACTACTTACTTTTGAAACTCTCAAGCACATTACGAGCTGCCTGGCGTACATTCATATCTGCATCAGCCTCGGCAACAGGAAGAAGGAGTTTTGCGAGACCTCCAACACTCGCCTCAGCAAGCAAATAGGGAACCTCTACACGTACATAAGGATGATGGTCTTTGAGTCGCTCTATCAGTTCAGCTTTAATGTCAATGATCTTACTTTGGACAGTCTGTCCATCATACGGTTTGAACGCAATTAGATGACGTACCGCCATTAAGCGAGTATGCTCATTTGTACTGTGTAGCGCCGAAAGCATAGTAGGGTAGCCTGAGGGATCGCCAAGTTGGGCCAGGTAAAACGCTGCCAGATAACTCCTCATAGTGATGGCAGCATAATCAGTGACTAACGGTATGAGTGCCTTACGTGCTATCTCCGGCTCTCCACGTAATGCCAGCGACATCGCCGCTTCTATATACGCTTCGTCCATAATATCAAGATTATTAACGGGCAAGGAGTTTAAAAGCTCATTAAGAAGTTTAGTTAACCTTTCCTGTAACTCTGGCTCATCCGGTTGGCACCGTCCGGCCAGAAATGCTGCTTCTGGCAGTATTATAGGGTCACGATCAATAAAAGCCTCTTCAAGCATTTCGACCGTCAAGTCTTCGGAGACATCGCCATAGCCTCCTTTCCCAAATCCCGACACATTTCCAACCGTCTGTTGATACAGGAATTCCTCCCGTTGGAGAATGAGCTGTCCCCGGTTTGGGAAGCCAGCGTCGACGATGTGTGGATGACACAATCCACGACGCTTTTCCATTCCACCGTTTGAGATAAGAGTCATTCCTGAGCCTCTTGTGCTAGCTTCTCGCCTTGTTTCTTGACCGCCGCAGCGAGTTCTTCTAAAGGCACCTTTCCATCGCCGAAGGCACGTTCTTCACCATAGTAGGACCAGTAAGAAGCAGCCCCGCCCTTATACCAGGTTGTGTTAGCACGGCGCATCTCGACCATTGAATTATTCAAATAGGTTCTTAGCGTATCTTCCACATTCGACCTGGGAGCAGGCTTGCCGTTGATATAGCTAATCACGACTGTCTTTCCCGGACCTTCAGACCATGTCTTGTCATCAGTGCTGTGTAACTTCTCGTGACGTTCGACTATCGCCTTTGACCAGTATTGACTCCACGGAGCAACCCAACATTTCTCTAACTTATATGGCGTCATATCTTTCACAATGTCAGGATAGGAGGTTTTTGTGACGATGGCATCGGTCGCCGAAGGGACATCTTTTCTATTACCATTATTGGTACCCCAGGGACAATTGACATCAATAGTGAAATCTAGCTTTATGTCACCCAACCAACTTTTAGTGTAACTGGCATTTTTCCAGCTGGGCCGGAAATATTCACAACCAAACGGGCTTACTGTTTCACCTCCGGGATTATGCCAGTCGATATTGACGGCTTTACTTGACTCTTCAGACCCCTCACGATCTGATGAATCGACCGACCTAGACGTTGAATCACTGAACTTGAAGTTAACGGTGCCTATAGATATTTTATGTTGAGTAGATAAAGCAGATTCAGGTATACGGGTTAGTGTGCTGGATTTTATAGCGTCCGCATTGAACATCTGGCCTTCCTCTGGGCCCTTCTCCACTTCCTCTTCTGGCTCTAGTTCCTGGTCAGTTAAATCGCCGCCTTCTTCGCCTCCGACTTCCTCACCACCACCTTCCTCCTCAGCCTGCCGCTTGGCTGATTTCTTCTTGGCTAACTCCATTTTCTTCAATTTCTGGGGACTAATGCCAGCCCCATTCTGCTGTACCACATGGGTCAATTCATGGGCAATCAGCTTCTGACCATCACCGGATCTGGGATTATACTCTCCCTGACGAAAGAATATGTCCTGGCCCGTTGTAAACGCCCTGGCATTGAGTTCCCTATTAAACTTATCCGCTTCTGCATCGGTATGCACATTGACACTACTAAAATCTACCCCAAAAGCCTTATCCATCGGTCCCCGAACAGAATCAGAGAGATGTTGTCCGTTGCCCCTGGCATTCTCGATACGTGCTTCGAGGTTATCAGCAACTGTTTCAGATTGACGCTGGAGGGATGTCCCGACCTGTAACTCTTCTTCTTCCTCTTCTTCAGGCTGACGCTGCAGGAGTGATTTACTCTCTGTCTCCTCCTCTTCCTCTTCTTCAGGCTGGCGATTTATCTCGGTATTTATATTCCTGGTAACTATCTCTGAAATTCTTTCCGCTTCCTGTTCGTAATTATCATCCGGTGGATTAACGGTGAGTTCTGCCTGTATCGAGTGTGACTCCAGCAGACGTTGCACATAGGCATTCCCGTATGTTCGCTGCAGTTTCAGGACCAGATTAGCTCGCTGCGGGTTATGGCGAACTTTTCCTAGCATTGCAGCATGTCTTTCTACCAACGGCTGAAATGGGGTCTCGCCCACTGAAAGCATATCTCCCCCCCATGATTTATCCTGGTCAAATATCGGCTCAGATTCCTTTTGCTTGATACGATCCTTCCGGTCTACTTCCTCTCGTTTCTGCCGACTTCTTTTTTCATGCTCTGGCATGGTTCACCTCACAATTTCTAAATACTCGTAATAAAATAATGCATAGTAATACTTATCCCATGTTCTTGAACTCAACTTTTCTTTGCCGCTCATTTACCGTAACACGGGGGTCTGATTCTAAAGCATCTTCGATAAGTGTTTCAAGATAAGGCTCAATCGGCATATCTTTCAGTATCTCAAGCGATCTCTCAAAATTCGGGGCCGAAATAATTTTGCCGTCCTCACCAAACTGGAGTTCCGTAACCCACTGATTGAAGCGCACTAAATCCAGTCTGTATACCTGGTGCGAATCATTCAACACGAAAGCCCTCTTATACCAGCAGTTATAAGGATTGTACATAGCACATGTGCGCGGTTTATCTGATGTATTGTGCAGCTTGCAGGTGTGAGTACAGGTATCAAATTCGCTGCATTGTTCCCACTTGAGTATACTCCATTCGCCATTAAGCGTAATAACCACCTCCGTATGAGGGAACAGTAGCATGTAATGTAAGAAGTCTATATCCATAAAAGTAGCCGGTACCCTGTGAGGGATGAGTTGTAACTGGCAGCATGGAGCCGGGCAACCAGCACATGGATTCCTTTGGCGAAACTCTGCGAAACTCGATTCCATTGCGTTGCCTCCTTATCATTTACTCGCGACCTGAGTTAATATACCGGATGCATAATAGCGCACTTGCTGTTCCCACGCCTTTGCATATAGGCCGGAGAAACTCAAGCTTCGAGCTCGCTCCAACTGCTTTAACACGTCTTTCTTCAGCCTTTGGTCTTTTTCCCATGTCAACTGACTATAGGCACTAAACCAGAGCATATAACTTGATAGGGCTGCTGGGTCATTTTCCTGAGCCCAGCCATCAATTATCCGCCAAGCAAGTCGATTGAGCTCGGATTGAGATAATCGAATACTGACCCAGTATAATTCATCCATAATACCTTGAATGGCAGCACCTGGAATGTCGGTCAAAGTAACGAAGGATTGAAAAAGCCCTGGCAAATCTGATGTAATGTCCATCAATAACTGGAATCCACCAAGATAAGCTACTGGACTCTGCCTTTTTTTGACTAAGCCATCCAATACCACTTGCTGTTGTTCGGCTTTGAGTAATGTCGTCCAATGCTGAATCAACATAATCGCATCCAACAAGTCATCGTCCGGACCACTCAATAAACGTAAAAGCGCAGGTTCTTGCTGTATTACCAACACAGGCTGTAATATGTCAGGTATGGTATAGTCCCAATATGAAAAAATACGCAATGTATCTGGGGGGAAACGGGGCTTGTCAAACGTATACCTTTGATCAGGAGACAACTCCGTTTCACCCTGAAAGTGTACCACAGCATCGGGTAATGAGCCGAATAGTGATCGTTCTGGGTGGATCTCCGCACTCAGGCGATATTTGTACCCGAAAAGAGTTATCTCCGTCGGTGTGATTCGTTCCTGATGCACCAGACGTGCTTTACCAATGAAAGCTGACGTGCTTCCCCTGATTATTTCTGGCCATCGTGGCGACTGAAGTGGTTTATTAGCCACTGCTCTCTCCTAACACTTCATGCACTAGTATGTTTCCCATGTCCGTTCTGTCTTACTTAACTCTGCATTAGCTACAGTACCTGAAGTTACTGAGGGCAACCCAGTCCCTTCATTTACACTTATAACGGCGGTACGGCCCCCTTTAAATGTGCTATTTACAGGGTTTTTAGAGTCGACTGTAATCATTGAAGAGAAATAAACCGCCCAAATTGCATTATTAAGGTATATAATCTCATTCTTGCTTTTATTGTAGACCGCCAGATGAGTGACAAACATATCCGTACCAGCTAGAGAGGATATAGGTTGTTTAGTACCTGGACCTTTAAACCACGGCATATCACAAGTAGCTGGCTGATCCCCCATCCGTACTGACTTTGTGCTTTCTGCTGCCGCACCGAAATCCTGCCAACAGGTGGGATAATTAGTTCTATTTCCGTCGTACCATGGATATGGAGATCCCACAAACGCATCACGAACCGGCGGTGCTGGAACACTTCCGCCATTACGCTTATAGTTTTGGGCTGGATCTGGATAATACCCATACCGACTCATTAGATATGCTGTTTGCAGCATACCGACCTTCCAATCCTTGACATCGTTCGGTGCTTGCTTAGCGTCTTGTGTCCACTTTCCCTCGATAAGGGACCAACCGCCAGTGGCTTTGACATCACCTGTAGCTGAGTAAACATTCGACTTAGCCTGAAACCAAGTGGCATTTTTATTCGATAAGTCGAGTGGCCCATTACCAACTGCATTGAATGAAGTGGATTCAAATTTCACTTTATTATCGGAAGAGTTCGTTTTATAGCGCTGTATAAACGGAAATATGTGGGAGTTTGCAGAAGCTACACGAGTTATACTGAGCTGACTAGTGAAGGGATTTGACGACTCGATTTGCTGGTCTGAAGCAAATAGTCTCTGCTTTCTCCCTGAACCAAAGGTTACTTTCCCATTTGCTATAGTAGCCTTTTTTTTGCTAACTTTACGTTTCAATTGACGGTTACTAGTTTGCTGTACCACATGAGTCAACTCGTGGGCAATCAACTTCTGTCCACCACCAGACCCAGGACTGTACTCACCCTGACGAAAGAATATGTCTTGCCCCGTCGTAAATGCCCTGGCGTTAAGTTCCCGGTTTAACGTATCTGCCTCCGCATCAGTGTGCACCTTGACACTGCTGAAATCAGCCCCAAATGCCTGCTCCATCGAACCCCGAACAACATCCGAAAGAGGTTGTCCATTTCCCCTCTTTCTCTCGATCCGTGTCTCCAGATTATCGGCGAATGTTGCAGACTGACGCTGGAGAGACGATATGGTCTGTGTTTCTTCCTCCTCCTCTTCCTCCGGCTGACGCTGTAAGAATGACCCGGTCTGCCCTTCTTCCTCTTCTTCTTCAGGCTGGCGGTTTACCAGGGAATTTATATTCCTGGTAACTTCCTCAGAAACTCTCTCTGCTTCTTGCTCGTATCTATCACCGGGTGGATTCACCGTTAGTTTTGCCTGTACTGTATGAGACTCCAGCAAGCGTTGCACATAGGCATTCCCGTACGTTCGCTGTAAATTAAGAACCAGATTGGCTCGTTGTATGTTAGAACGAGTTTTTGCTAGCAATTCAGCATGACTCCCCATTGGCGGTTGAAATGGAGTTTCGCCTACCATAAGCACATCCTGCCCTATCCCATTAATCTGGCCTAATGTTGGCTCAGACTCCTTCTGTCTGGCTCTTTCCTTCCGGTCTACTTCTTCTTGCTTCTGCCGTCTCTTTCTTTCATACTTTGGCATTTATTCAATCCTCAAACTAGAAATATTCTTAATTTACTAGTGTATAATTACTCTGTATTCTTGTTCTCTAATTTATTTAGCCGATTAACAGACGGAAAATGAGGGTCTGATTCTAAAGCGCCCGTAGTTAGTGTTTCAAGATAAGGCTTAATCGGCATATCCCTAAGAATCTCCAGCGATCTTTCGAAATTCGGCGCCGAAATAATTTTACCGTCTTCACTAAATTGGAGTTCGGTAACCCATAGATTAAAGCGTGCTAGGTCCAATCTGTACACCTGATGGGAACCGTCCAACACAAAGCTCCTCTTATACCAGCAGTTATAAGGATTGTACATAGAGCATGTGCGTGGTTTATCTAATGTGTTATGCAACTTGCAGGTATGGTTACTGGCTTCGAACTCGCTACACCGCTCCCACTTGACTATACTCCACTCGCCATTAAGCGTGACAACGACCTCCGTGTATGGAAATAGTAACATGTAGTGTAAAAAATCAATATCCATGAAAGTAGCCGGCACCCTATGCGGAATGAGTTGCATCAGGCAGCACGGCGCCGGACAACCAGCACATGGATTCCTTTGGCTAAACTCCGTAAAAGTTAATTCATCTGCAACCATGTTGCCTTCACAGAATTTGGTCTCTATTTTGGTAACCATCGGGTTTACCTATGTTTTTATCCTCACGTATTGCTGGCCTTGGCCAGGACAATATCAAATAAGACCGACTTGTTTTGGTACGTCACAACGAGGTGGTCAGGATTTTCCTTAGAACCCTGAAACCGAAATCGTGCATTAGCCGAGACGCCCCTGCTGCCACCTGCTTCTGTGAGTAGACCATTCGGTCTTTCTATTACAGTCAATGATTTACCACCACGATCGATAAGCTGGGCATCCACCTCAATACCTTTAATAAGTTCTTGACCCGGAGTTCTACCCAAAACAACAGTAATATCCCAGGTGTCATTTTTAGAGTGGTATTTAATAACAGCAGAAATCGTTACATCGCTAAGCATACGCGATACAGGTTCGATTGCGAAATTACCCAATTGCATCATCCCCCTCCTTTCCAACACTACATATACACTTTCACTTTAGGTGTTAACAATACAATCACTTCTTGGTTACGGTCTTCGATATATGCCAGTACTTGGTAACGAAGGACTGGCTGTTACGTGTATCAATCAACTCTCCCTTGAAACTAAGGTCCATCGCATACTCCCCGGTTCCACCAGGTGAAAGGCTTGGTGTATCGCGGCCGAGGAAATGCTTACCCGTTGGCCGGTCCGGCTGGTCATAAATATCCTTGCCGTCTGCGGCATCATAATTAGTCCACCCTGACCGGTGACCATACAGACCAGGCCCATCTTCTCTGTAGTCTTTCCGGTCAAGTGTACCACCTGCTCCCATATTGTGGACTAAATCTCCCGATGGGGTAGAGAAATAACCCTTTACATACTGGCGATATTCACCATACTTTTGCTCGTTCTCTGGAGAGAAGGTTGTTTCCATATCGAACTGTTTAGAAATCTTGGTCCCATTCCAATCAGCAACTATATCGCCATCAGGGACTGCCAGAGTTCCACTGAGTCTCTGGACGGTTACTTCGGATGATTTTGTCTGAGCTAGAGTTACTCTGGTAATAGAATCACTTACAGTCAACGCCGACTCTGGGTTATGCTCACTGACGCTGGCGAAAGGATTTGGTGACTCGTCTCGCTTAGACGAAGCAAATATCCTCTGTTGTCTTCCCGAACCAGGCATTGTTTTTTCTTTGGTAGCCCTTTGTTTATGAACTTTTCGTTGCGCCTTTCCTTTGCCTTTCTGCTGTACCACATGGGTCAACTCATGGGCAATCAACTTCTGACCACCGCCGGAGCCGGGACTATACTCACCCTGACGAAAGAATATGTCCTGCCCCGTCGTGAATGCCCTGGCATTAAGCTCCCGGTTTAACGTATCTGCCTCCGCATCGGTATGCACTTTGACACTGCTGAAATCAGCCCCAAAGGCTTGCTCCATTGGTACTTGAATATTATCTGAGAGAGATTGTCCTTTGCCCCTTTCTTTCTCAATCCTTGTTTCCAAGTCATTTGCGACTGCTGTAGACTGACTCTGAATAAGTGATAGTGTTTGTGTTTCCTCTTCCTCTTCTTCCTGTAGCTGTATGAGCGCCTTTGTCCCGGTTTCTTCTTCTTCCTCTTGCTCCTGTCGCTGAATCAGTGATTTTGTCCCGGTTTCTTCCTCTTCTTCTTGTTCTTGTCGCTGAATCAGTGACTTTGTCTCGGTTTCTTCCTCTTCCTCTTCTTCCTGACGATTTATCTGGGAATTTATATTCCTGGTAACTACCTCAGAAACTCTCTCTGCTTCCTGCTCGTATATATCGTCCGGTTGACTAACATTTAGCTCAGCTTGTACCGTATGCGACTCCAGTAGACGTTGTACATAGGCGTTCCCGTACATTCGCTGTAGACGTAAGACGAGATTAGCTTGCTGTGCTTCATGCTTAGTTTGTGCCAGCAAAGCAGCATGGCTTTCCATCGGTGGCAGGAATGGGGTCCCAGTTACCGGAGACACGCCCTCCTCATATGCATGAACCTGATCAAATACAGATTCAGACTGCTTTTGCTTGACCCAGTCTTTCTGATCTATTTCCGTTTGCTTCCTATGGACTATTCTTTCATGTTCTGGCATAGACTCACCTCTCCGTATTGAATATACAATAAAACAACTTGTTATTACTGCTTATAAACTTCAGTCTGGCATTGTCAATTCCCACGTTTTACTCCACCCTAACCCTTTTTTGTTATTGCTTGATCGGTTCTCTGGATTTTACCTGTAGCGTATAGGCGGTATGGGCTGGTTTTTGTGCCTCAATAATTGACCTTATAACATTGATATCGACATAGCTTTCATCATCGATTGCGAGAGAGACGATAAAATGGTTGCCTTCGCCAGAGCTACCGAGCACAGTGTTAAATCCTAATTGAGTTTCGCGGTCAAGACGCATCCCGGGGATATATTCAGTTATTTCAGGCACACTGCCAGTGTATATCCTAAGGTATTCGGAAAGACCTCGCCTGGTTCCTTGCCATCGATATAGCTCAGCGGCCGATTTCACCAACTCACGCCGCCTCTCTAATGGCCATGCTGGGTCCATTACCAAATCCAACCAATAAGCTAGCCAGTCAAGCAAGGGCTCAGGTACTACCATCGGATCCAGGTAAAAAGGTAGATTATTGACTGTATTATCAATGGGTTTCATTATACTTTCGAAAATAAGAAGAAACCGTCCCATAAATTCGCTATCATGATAAAGTCCTGGCAAATGCTCCAGGTAGCTGCTCATGTTTTTTGTGCCGTTGCCACTATTCTGTGCACTCATCGCAACTTCCTTTACTATTGTAAATATCCACTATTAGCTGTGAATTAATTATCATTTCTTATATTCTCTTAACTCTCCACTGTAACTTCGTGCTTGTGAGAGCAGAGTATACTATTAGGAGGTACAGTAATCATCGTGGTGGCTTCCTGACGTTGCCCGGTATCCGGGTCAATAGGGAAAAGTTTTACCTCCTCTATATAGTCAACTCTAGGGATTCCCTGAAGGGCAGCATAGATTTCAGATTGGCTTAAACTCCTTCCGAATGGCCAGCCTTGCCCATCCTCGCCCCCATATATCGGGTTAATATACTGGTACAACCGTCTTTCGACTTCAGTAGCAACCTTCTGGTGACTACTGCCTCTTTTTGCCTTGACCTGGGCTTCCACAGCCACGGGTACATATTGAGCAGACGTAATTTCAAGACGTGTTGCCAGCAAGCGGCGTTCATCGAGAAAAGCCTTTACCTCATCTCGAACCTGTCTCGGTACAGACAGTTGTCCTATAGGTATATAGCCTTTACCGTCCGATACTAACGGTACAAGAAGAAGCCTCAAGGTTCCGGCTGGCGGACCTTGGGGATCAGCAGTATCTCCTGGAGAAATACACTTAGCACGGACTATTTTGGGAGATGCCTCCAGTGCCAGATGCTCGAAATCATAGTTAGTAACTGCCCTGATATTTGTCCTTAAGACTTTGGGAGCTCGTAATTTGGCGGCCTCCAGTGTCTCAGTATCAGTCCCGCCCTTAGCTCCTTCGAAGTTTTTAACCGAGTCAACATATGGTATTGAGGATTTTAGTACTGTGATTGTCCCCTCCCCAACATTACCAATTATGCCGCCACCGCTACGATAGGAGGAGAAACGGATGCGGCGTCCGTTAGGTGGAACTCTGCCGTACTGATGTTCCTGTCCGGAAGGGTGCCTGATGGAAGGTCCAAACTGGATCTCTCCAGACACGCTATCACACGTAAAGTGGCGGTCGTTAGGACCAGAGTCAGCAAAGTCAACTACCTCTTGCCATGGTTCAAACTCCCCTTCTTTTTCTGTTTCTACCTCAATGGTCTCACCAGGCTCTCGTGACAGAAGGGGGATGTTCAGTAACTGGAACTTCTGTCCTGGTGTACCATTACTACGTCCCAGGAATTCATTAGTTATCCGTAAAGCGTGGCTGGCAGGTATAGTACAGCCTATACTTTCCGAGACAACACTCCTTACCCTTGGGGAAGTACTATACGCCCCCTGCCCGGGACTTGGCTTGGTCGCTCGACACCGTAGCCAACAAGCATATTTCCCGTCTATTTCTTTCATCCCAACTGTTCTGGGAACCTGGAGAATAACCTGCCCATTAGTATTCAAACCACCAGTTGTGTCCGATTCCAACCTTAAAGGTAACCATCGTTCTTGCTCATCATCCCAGTATTCCCAGGCAAGTGGCGGATTACGAGGGTCGACTCCTATACCTTCTATAGTGCTTTGTATAGTCAATATCAGAGTGAGGGTATTGAGCTCTTCTTTATATCCCAGATAGAGTGCATTATTTTCCTGCGGTACCTCTTGGAAGATAGGGGTTTGAATATCAGGATTTTTAAGTTGCGACATGATATCAGTAAAGGTATTATCATCGGGCGTAATCAACGAGTAGGTAAGGGTGGGTGAAATAATAGTAAAATCCTTCGTAGTAGTAAACGTAATTGCGTCCTGAGTCTCAGTGCGCACTGTAGCTACCTCAGTCCCGCGGGGGATAGTAACGGGTTCCGGTTGTGACGCTGAGAGACGGAAGGTCACGTTCACCATAGCTGGTTTCGGTGGTTCAAGATGGATGCCGATAAGTTCCATAAACTTGATGTAGTTTTTATCGGGTACCCGGTTTAGTCGGTAGAGAAGCATATCTACCATCCAGGCAAATAACTCGATTAAGGTAACGCCTGGGTCACTCAGATTGTAATCTGTCCACCTGGGGCAATAGAGAGGTATCTTGCTTCTTGCCTCACTGACTATGTCTTGAAACTTGCGGTCATCTAAATTTGGTGTCTGTAATGTCATTATACCCTCCCTGGTACCAGATAGAACGGATAGACAATATTACGTCTATCATTGGTATTCTTTATCTGGTACTTGATATCGATAAGAAGCCTGCCATGGTCTAAAGGGTCAGGATGGGGGTCAATTTCCGTTACATCAATACGTGGTTCCCACCACCCTAAAGCTTCTTCAACGTAACGGGCTGCCAGCCCCCATGTAGTAGCATTGTTAGGTGCAAAGATAAGTTTATGAATATCGCAACCGAAGTTTGGCCGCATTCGCCTTTCTCCCTTGGCCGTACTGAGAATAATACGTATTGACTCCACAATATCATCCTCATATCGCGATAGAGAAATTCCTCCCCGACCATCAGTTCGAAGCGGGAAAGACCAACCTGTACCGAGTATATCTTTGTTTGTGTCCATCACCATATTTTCTCACCCCCTTGTGTTTTACCTGCCGGTTAGTTAATCTTCACCATCCCACCCTTAACCTCGGTCATGGGACCTCCATCTATACTTAGCGATGTACCTTTAACTGTCATCATTCCTGTTGATTTAGTCGTCATGTTGCCTGTCGACTGGATCTCCATATTTCCTGTTGATTTTGTCGTCATATTGGCTTGCGACTGAAACAACAAATTCCCTTTTGATTTAAGGGTCATTGTCCCTGCACTCTCTATGGTTATGCCTGTATCATCCATTAAAATTCTATGCCCTTTTGAGGTCTGAGCAGACATTGAATTTTTTGCTGAGTCAATCTCAAAAAAGTTCTTTTTGGTTTTATCAATAATAGAAATTTTTTCACCACCGCTGGTATCGTCAAGGGTGATGGTATGTCCGGAGCGTGAGTGAATAATCCGTTTTTGGACTTTCCCATCACCGCCTACTATTTGATTGCTAGCTTCCGGCGGTTTGTCCTTGCCATTCCAGAGTGCCCCTAAAATATAAGGTTTATTGATATCATCATACTCAAAGGCAACAAGTACCTCGTCATTTACCTCAGGAATAAACTCAATACCTCTTCCGGCACCAGCCATTGGTGTAACCAGCCTTGCCCAACCACTCTCCAGCTGGTCAGATATTGTCGGGTACTTAACCTTTATCCGGGCTAAGCCCTGGTCATCTTTCACGTTAGTAACAATGCCCACAACTACACCGTACCCGCTTTTATCCTTACCGGATAATAGTTGTTCCAGTGTATTGGCACGAAAGCCGCTGATCTCGAAGTCTGTATAATAACCCTCCATATCATAACGATGGACGGCACGGGTAACACGATAACGTGCGGAGAAACGCTTACCTATCCCCTTTAGATTAACTTCAATCCCGGCGCGTACATTTGGATTTCCAAAACACCTGCCCTCCCCATAGAAAAAGGCGTGGCTTTTTTCATCAAGAATAGACTGAGCAAATTTATCCGCTTCTCCCTGATTCCATACGGGACGATTATTTACAACCTCCTCGCTTTTCACACCGAAGGCGCTATTAGCAACGCTACCACCGTGAGTCGCGTTGTTGACTGTAGGGGTACCCTTGGGAGTTGTCGCTTGGCCGATAATCGCCTGCTTATTTTTGGGGTCCCAGCCATGGACTTTTGCCTCGGCAACTTGTTCGGCAGCCGTAAAGCGGGCGTGAAACTCTATGAGATTTTCACCACATTCTAAATCTGGTGCTTGACCTGCAGCACTCGGTTGCCGGCAATAATATAATTTGCCATCTCTTACATATACATAATATCCGTCGCGCTGTGCTCTTTCCCGAATAAATTCAATATCAGTCTGATAGTCCTGAAAAACATGTTCATAAACATAATTTGTTGAGTCCACCTGAGGTTGAAGACCACATTCATTGGCTATCTTACTAACAATATCGCTATCACTCATCTGTGTAAATACTCTGGACTTCTTACCTCTATAAAGGCGGTGCGATTTGTCATATCCTCTAATAATCAGATTGGTTCCACCATTCTCACTCATTTCTGGTTCAATAGCTGTTATCTCACCTTTTGTAATCAGCGGGGTCGAGCTACCTCCCCCTTCTCTTCCACCTGGAATTCCAGAAATCTCGACCACGGCACCAATCTGTAAAAGGGAAGAATCTATCCAGTATAAATTCTCATCATCAAGGTTAATAGTGAACATATCGGGAAGATGCAAACTGGTATCAACCACAATCTCCCTCAGGGCACGCATCATATTCCTGGGAGCATTACTGCCGCCAATTTTTAAAGGCATTTGTGCCAAATAACCTTGTCCTGTCATAAATCTCCCCCTTTAAGGTCTTGGGGCAATGGCTAACACCTGCCCTGGTCGAAGCCTCCCCGGGTCTTCAAGCCTATTGAAATCTGCGATATAGCGCCACAAAGCACTATCGCCATACTCATCAAAGGCAATCCAATCGATAGTATCTCCTTCATTTACTATCCGCCGTTTATATCCAGGAGTACCTGCAGTGGTAGGATTCTGCGGTGCATAAACACCCCCCTCTTTAGCCTGAAGAAAAGTAACTTGCAACGTTGCTCTTATCGGTATGCCATCATCACGGAAAAGAGTACATCTCTCAGTAAGATTAGTAATGACTGCCTTGAATGACCAGATTCTGCCCCATTGAAATTCAACCATCGGAGGTCGCCCCTTAACCGTAGTCATATCTGTCGCATCCTCATCGATTTCCATTAATTTACGGAGTTTGTCACTGGTATCACGTACATCTCCACCAGTGGTCGAAGTATCAAGGAACAGACTCATTGTCAATGTCGCCGAACCACCACCCCCGAATTCCAGGTCCGGCACGTTTTCACCCTTTACCTGTTTTTGAGTCCAGCTATTGGTCTTGGTAAAAGTATATTCATTAGGATTAAACAAGCACGGGATTTGTTCCCCGGTATCCAGATTTTCTATTATTGCTTTTTCCACTGCCCGGCATCTCCTTTTAGTATCATATTGGTTGACGGTCCTTCTCTGCC
>CAYOHA010000012.1:0-5388 GCA_964403625.1 uncultured Dehalococcoidales bacterium
CAGGGAAAATTGACCACAAAAATGGCTATGCAAAAAATTGCGGAAGACTCAGGATTGCGTTTTGATCCCCACGTAGTCGGTGCTTTTTTACTAATCTGGAAGAGAAAAGAATTAGAATCAGCATTAAGTGAGAATTAAAAGTCCGGTTGAGGACGAGCAGGTTCTAACCTAATCCTTACGTTTATCTAACTGGGTATTAACCTGTGAATGTAAAAATAAAAATAATGACGACGGGAGGCATGGATATATATGAAGAATATAAGTGTCATCGGGGCGGGATACGTAGGCCTGGTTACAGCCGCCTGTTTTGCGGAACTTGGCAATAAGGTAAATATAATAGAAATCGACCCGAAAAGGCTATCTGCCCTTGAAAGTGGCCGCCTACCTATTAATGAGCCGGATTTACCTGAGCTCTGGAAACGTAATCAGGCAGAGGGAAGAATATACGTAACCGATAACTATATAAAGGGTCTACTGGGTGCTGATTTTGCTTTTATTGCTGTCGGTACACCTTCAGCACGCAACGGAAAACCCGATTTGAAATGGGTTCGTTCCGCGACTAAGAGTATTGCGGAATCCGCCAGTGGGCCGCTTATTGTTGTTCTGAAAAGCACGGTACCGGTGGGTACGGCTGATATGGTTATTGATATAATTGCTCAACATAGCCGGAATGGACATAATTTTTCAGTGGTTTCTAATCCCGAATTTTTACGGGAAGGTCTGGCGGTCTACGATTTTATGAATCCTACCCGGATTGTTGTAGGAGGTTCTGACCAGAATGATATCGATGCGGTGGCAGCGCTCTACGCAAAAATAAACTCACCTTTAATCACCTGCGATAACAAAACTGCGGAAATGTCGAAGTATGCTTCAAATACATTTCTCGCTACCAGGATCAGCTTCATTAATGAAATTGCTCTTCTTTGTGATGAGTGCGGTGCCGATGTTAAGAAAGTGGCAGAGATCGCCGGTTTAGAGCCGCGATGCGGAAGCGGCTATATAAGCGCTGGACTGGGGTGGGGAGGTAGCTGCCTGCCTAAGGATGTACGCGGACTCATATATATGGCAGAAACCTACCGGGTTCATTTTCCACTGGTGCGTGCCGTACAGCGGATAAACCAGCGTCAACCGCGGTTAGTAGTAGAGAAACTTCGTTATCTGGTGGGCTCGCTTCAAGATAAAACCATCGGCATTCTCGGACTTTCCTTCAAGCCGGGCTCTGATGATATGCGGGAGGCGCGTTCTATAGAAGTGGTAAGACTTCTTGAAGATAATGGCTGCAGGGTTAAAGCCTATGACCCGGTGGCTATGGAGGAGGCGGCTAAGATTATGCCCGGGGTGACCTATTGCGAGGATGCCTATAAGGTTGCCAGCGGCAGCGATGCCTTAATTCTAGTTACGGAATGGGACGAGTTTAAAGAACTGAATTTCAGGGAAATAGCTTCTTTGATGAATCGACCGGTCATGGTGGATAGTCGCAATCTATATAACCCGGAGGAGATGGTTCAGGCAGGGTTTATATATGACGGCATTGGTCGCCGAGTTGTGGGGCAAAAAATATCTAAGGCGGTGTTGCTGACCTAGATGGTATAAAGGGACAGAAAGCAAATTTGACTACCTGTTCCTGACCTAAAGGCCTGGGATAACATTAAATGAATATAAAACAGATTACGTCACATTATTTAAGAACGCAGATATTAAGTACCAACAGCTCTCAGAGAAATGAGAGAGAATACTTGCATGCAGAGAAATTCATAGATAAGCCAAAAGTCAATAGCTTTTTCACTTATCGAGTGTGGAAAAGGATAATCGACCGTTTACTGGCAGCCGTTCTTATTGTAGTTCTCTCACCTCTTCTGGCTATCATCGCCTTAATTATTAGGCTCGATTCTTCGGGGAGTGTCATCTTCCGGCGGGAACAGGTCGGAGAAAATGGTAAGAAATTCATGATGTATAAGTTCCGGACAATGCGAAGCAATAGTAACGACTATAAATATAAGGCGTATTTAATCAGTTATATTCTTGAAGATGCGCCGTACAAGATAGGCCAAAATGGGCAAGGAGTCTATAAGGTAGTTGACGACTCCAGGGTCACCAAATTTGGGGCAATATTGCGTAAGACAAACCTGGATGAGCTTCCACAGATTTTTAACATATTGAAAGGCGAGATGTCATTTATTGGTCCCAGGCCCGATATCCCGTTTGCGGTCAGTATGTACAATGATTGGCACCTGCAAAGACTTAAGGTTAAACCAGGAATCACCGGTCTGTGGCAAGTGGCCCAGCGGAAGGAGCTCTCTTTTAAAGATATGGTAAGCCTGGATATTAATTATATCAATAAACAGTCATTGCTTTTAGATATTAAAATTTCTCTGTTAACAATAAGTGTCATCCTTAAGATGGATGGTAGCTGACGCACGGTCAAGGAGGTATAGAATGGTTAAGATTGGAGTTGTCGGTTGTGGTTATTGGGGCCCGAAGCATATCAGGGTCTGTCACGAGCTAGCGGAGGCAGAGCTGAGCATGGTCTGTGACCTTGATGAAAAGAGACTTCAGCAGGTTCAGTCTCAATATCCGTATGTAGCTATTACCAAGGATTACAAAGAATTCCTCAAGAGTGATATAGACGCTGCAATAATAGCTACTCCGGTCAACACGCATCATCGAATGGCCATGGAGGCACTACGCTACAATAAGCATGTCCTGATAGAGAAACCAATGACTTCCAGCATTCGGGAGGCCCTGGAACTTATTGAACTGGCTGAAAAGCGGAATCTGGTGCTCATGGCCGGGCATACCTACGAGTATCACCCTGCGGTGGATTTCCTTAGAAAAATCGTAAGTAATGGCGAACTGGGAGATATCTACAGTATCGACGCCGACCGGCTAAACCTCGGCCTGTTCCGTCCTGATGTTAATGTACTCTGGGACCTGGCTCCTCACGATATCAGCATTATGCTGGCGCTGATGAACGAAGAACCGGTGGCGGTAAGCGCCCGGGGCACGTACCATATCGACCTGAACGTTTGTGATATCGCCTATCTGGAAATCCTGTTCGCCCGCGGGGCCATCGGGCATGTACACGTCAGCTGGCTCCACCCGCGCAAGATTCGGCAGATTACCATCGTCGGCAGCCAGAAGATGGCGGTCTATGATGATGTCTCGGAAACAGAAAAAATACATATCTACGATAAAGGGCTGACTATCAACAGTGATGGTAACGGTCATAACGATAACGATGGTCATAACAAGTTCTCCGCCTGGCCGCCCAATTACCGCTATGGTGATGTCATCATACCCTTCATTTCCGGCGCCGAGCCTTTAAAGCTGGAGTGCAGCCATTTTATCAAATGTATCAAAGACGGTACCAAGCCAAGAAGCGATGGCTGGGCTGGCCTCAAGGTAACCAGTATTCTGGAGGCCGCAGATCAGTCCCTGGCGAACGGAGGACAAAGAGTTAAGTTAGACTTGGCTGCTATATCCGTTGCATAGATAACAATTATTGAGGATGATTTATGAGAGATGAAATTCGGTCTTCGATTGGATTCAAAGTCAATCAGGAATTCGTACGGCTCGGCAAGAATGCAGTTATTGAAGAAGCGGTGATGCTGGGTTACTTGCCAAGTCGTGGGGTAGAGAGGATTCTGACTATTGGTCCCGGAGCTCATGTCCGAAGCGGTAGCGTTATTTATGGCGGAAGCCGCATTGGCTGCAACCTGGAGACGGGGCACAATGTAGTTATTAGAGAAGAAAATAATATCGGAGATAATTTCCGTATCTGGAATAACTCCGTCGTCGACTACGGTTGCGCCATAGGCAGTAACGTCAAGATACACAACAAAGTATATGTGGCGCAGTTCACTGTCATCGAAGATGACGTTTTCATAGGACCTGGAGTAACCCTGGCTAATGATATTCATCCCGGCTGCCCCGATGCACTCAAGTGCATGCGAGGTCCTTATATCAATAAAGGAGCCCAGATTGGCATTAATTGTTGTATACTCCCCCGGGTGGTCATCGGGGAATATAGCGTCATCGGTGCGGGAAGTGTGGTAACCAGAGACATCCCAGCAGGGGTTATAGCCTACGGCAATCCGGCTCAAGTCATTTGTGATATCGGGGATATCAACTGTACCACAGGACTCAGAGAAAAACCATATGATCATTTAATTGAAAGGATATAAAATATAAAATGCGTATTCCATTAGTTGATCTGAAAACACAATATCAGGGTCTTAAAGAGGAAATATTGGCTGAGATAAGCCAGGCTCTTGAGGGAATGCAGCTATTCCTCGGCAAAAATGTACAAACCGTGGAATCTGAATTCGCCGCCTATTGTGGTACGGAATTTGCCATTGGCGTAGGTTCAGGGACAGATGCCTTGCATATCGCCCTTCGTGCCTGCGGCATCGGTACGGGGGATGAGGTTATCACCGTCTCTAACACCTTTATCGCCACGGCCGAGGCCATTATCCTGGCGGGTGCACGACCCGTATTCGTTGACATCGACCCTGTCACCCAGAACATGGACCCTGCCCTGGTGGAGAAGGCCATTAACCCCCGCACCAGGGCCATTATCCCGGTGCATCTTTTCGGTCATACCGTGGATATGGAGCCTATCACGGCACTGGCACGGGACCACAAGCTCAAGGTCATTGAAGACGCCTGCCAGGCGCATGGCGCAGAGTACGAGGGCCGACGGGCCGGCTCGCTGGGAGATGTCGGCTGCTTCAGCTTTTATTTCACCAAGAACTTGGGAGCCTACGGCGAGAGCGGCATTATCACCACCTCTGATCCGGAGATTGCCAAGCGGTGCCGTATGATACGGGATCATGGACAAAACACCAAGTACTATCACAGCATGATAGGATTCAATGGCCGCCTCGATGAAATCCAGGCCGCCGTGTTGAAAGTAAAACTCCCACATCTTGATAAGTGGATTGAAGAGCGCCGACGTCTGGCCCAGCTCTATGACGCAAGTCTACCGCCCTCAATAATCAAGCCTCAGGAAATGCCGTGGGCGAAGCACGTTTACTATGTGTACGTTATCAGAACAGCCAAGCGTGACCAGCTCAAGGACTGGCTGGAAAGCAAGGGAATTAGCACCGGGATACATTACCCTGTACCCATTCACCAGCAGGAGGCATGGCGCGCCTATGGCGGAGAGGATATTTCCTTACCGGTTACTGAGCAAATCACTGGAGAGATACTTTCTTTGCCCATGTACCCCGAGTTGAAGGTTGAGGAAATTAATTATATTTGTGACTATATTCGAGAGTTCGTGGAGTCTGGTTCAGAAGTAGCTGTTGGTCGTTAAATCATTCGATTCATCATTAGCTCTTGCGATCTGATAAGCGTGTAAAGGTAGATGAAGAGGGAACTGAAATG